>NZ_DASYBS010000014.1:0-91374 GCF_036500665.1 Cedecea sp. | reverse complement strand
GACGTTAGCGGAGAATGTCTTAAGACACTCCCCGCTAATTTTAAAGCAAACGGTGCTGAGCACCGTTCTTAATCACCTCGCCAAAACCTACCGAAATATGGTGTTGGTTTATTAGCGCTGATTTATGGGGATCCCTCAGCGCAAATGCGGGGTTAAATCATGGGATTAGTGTTTTCTTAGCACTTCGACCGTGCCGTCCGGCGATTTCTGGACCAGCAGTTCGGTAAGGGAGGTGAGGACGTAATCCACGTGTTCAAGCCGTGGCGTATCCGCCGGCGCGTTAACCGCAATCACGTGGCAGCCTGCAGCAAGTCCGGAAAGCACGCCGGCGGGCGCATCTTCAACGACCACGCATTCTTCCGGCTCAAGCCCGAGCAGCTGAGCCCCAAGCAAATAGGCATCAGGTTCAGGTTTGCCGCGGGCCACTCGCTCAGCCGTAACAAACACTTCCGGCTCGGGTAAGCCACCCGCCCGGCGACGAGCGGACGCTACCGGCACAGAGCCTGAAGTGACGATAGCCCACGGAATACCCGCTTCGTTCAAGTGAGCCAGCAACTCAGCCGCACCGGGCAGAGCAACAATGCCATCGGTATCTTCGGACTCCAGCTTCTCCAGGCGCAGGAACTCCTGCTGGATCTCTTCCTCGGACGCCCCGGCCATAAAGTGGCGCAGTGAGGTAATCGCCTGCTTGCCGTGGATGAAGCCCAAGACTTCTTCCGGGGAAATATTAAAACGCTTTGCCCAGTTCACCCACGCGCGCTCGACGGCAGGAAGGGAGTCAACCAGCGTACCATCCAAATCAAACAAGAAACCTTTACACTTCACTACGCGTCTCTCCTCAGGCGTTAATAATCTGCGCAATCTCGTTGGCGCTTAAGTGATACTGACGCGGGCAGGCATGCCACACCTTCAGCATTCGTTGATATTTGTCCCACATTGGGGTTTGGGCGTTAAAGCCGTGGGTGCCGGCATCGAAATGGGTATAGCGGCCTTCAATATTCACCATAAAGCGAACATAGCCGAGGAAGCGTGCTTCGGTGGCGGCATCAAAGCCCATAAAGGTGACGCGGCGTTCGTCGATGTCCTGGCTGTCTTTCAGGTTGGTCCAGGAAACATGCAGCGCGTGATACATCTCCATGATGTCGATAACGATACGACAGGTCTCTTCTTTCAGTTCGCCAAACTCGCGATCCAGCTCGCGCATTTGCAGGCCATAGCCGCGTTCGATGATGGTTTGCAGGCGACGATAGCGCTCGGCGTTGTCCGGGTCCATCATCGTCATCATCTTATACTGGTTGGATAAAATCAGACGTTGCGCGTTAGTCATTTCCATTTCCTGACTCCTTTGGTGCATGGAAAAATCCAGGTTATGACAGAGATAACCTGTAAGAAAGTATGCCTTCCTTTATATGCGCAACCGTAGGGTAATTACAAATCATCCAGGAAAGTTTTATCCAGCTGTTTGAACGCGCGCTTCAGCACGTCCGCCAGCGCCTGGTAGTCCGGCTTGCCTTCAACCGGGGCCAGCGCCTGCCCTGCTTCCTGCAGTTTCATACGAACTTCATAAAACCACTGTAATGTTGACGGCGGTAATGGCGTGACCGAGCGTTTGCCGAGCCACCACAGCCCTTGCATTGGCAGGCTGCAGGCAAAGAGTGCCGTTGCTACCGCAGGGCCAAGCTGGCCGCCCAGCGCGATTTGCCAGGTCAGCGTAAACACCGCCAGCGGCGGCATAAAACGTATAGCGTACCGAGTGGCACGAATCACGCGGTTTTCAATAAATACCGGTGACAGGCGCTTATCCAGCGGCCACGTCTTTGAGTAATGCTGCCCACGTCCGAACAGGCTAAACCAGCTAACATGGCTATTCTGGGGTGTCGACATGGCTCATACCTCAACTCTACATATAAAAAATAAAATAATTTTGCAACTCAGCAACTCTAAATGACATCGTTCAAAAAATTTTGTCTTTACGAGCCTCTATCTGCTACCCTGTGCCGGCCTTGATGGCCGTAGTGGGGAAACCACACGCTGTCAAACATTCTTTTACATCGCCGTGACCTGCAGCTTCGGTAATATGGCGTAAACTCTGAGTAATTTTATTCGCCATGCCAAAAAACGTTCCTGGCATGACGTTAATCATAAATGTCCGCGTCATCATGCGCTACGCTGATAGACCAACTGACGTTTTTTTAGCCACGTATTTAAAATAGGTACTTCCATGTCGAGTAAGCTAGTACTGGTTCTGAACTGCGGTAGCTCATCACTGAAATTCGCAATTATCGATGCTGTAAACGGTGAAGAGTACCTTTCTGGTTTAGCAGAGTGTTTCCACCTTCCTGAAGCCCGCATCAAGTGGAAGCTGGACGGCGCTAAACAAGAAGCGGCTCTGGGTGCAGGTGCCGCTCACAGCGAAGCTCTTAACTTCATCGTTAATAAGATTCTGGCAGAAAAACCAGAATTGTCCGCTCAGTTGACCGCTATCGGTCACCGTATCGTACACGGCGGTGAAAAATACACCAGTTCCGTTGTTATCGATGATTCCGTAATTCAGGGTATCAAAGATTCAGCCTCTTTTGCACCGCTGCATAACCCGGCTCACCTGATCGGTATCGCTGAAGCACTGAAATCCTTCCCTAACCTGGCTGATAAAAACGTTGCCGTGTTTGACACCGCGTTCCATCAGACCATGCCGGAAGAATCTTTCCTCTACGCGCTGCCATACAAACTGTACAAAGAGCACGGCGTTCGTCGCTACGGCGCACACGGCACCAGCCACTTCTACGTGACTCAGGAAGCCGCAAAAATGCTGAACAAGCCGGTTGATGAACTGAACATCATCACCTGCCATCTGGGCAACGGCGGTTCCGTTTCTGCAATCCGTAACGGCAAATGCGTTGATACTTCCATGGGTCTGACCCCGCTGGAAGGTCTGGTCATGGGTACCCGCTCCGGCGACATCGACCCGGCTATCATCTTCCACCTGCACGATGCCCTGGGCATGAGCGTGGAAGACATCAACAAAATGCTGACCAAAGAGTCCGGCCTGCTGGGTCTGACCGAAGTCACCAGCGACTGCCGCTATGTTGAAGACAACTACGCGACTAAAGAAGACGCTAAACGTGCGATGGACGTTTACTGCCACCGCCTGACGAAATACATCGGCTCCTACACCGCGCTGATGGAAGGTCGTCTGGACGCAGTCGTGTTCACCGGCGGTATCGGTGAAAACGCCGCGATGGTGCGCGAGCTGTCCCTGGGCAAACTGGGCGTACTGGGCTTCGACGTTGATCACGAGCGCAACCTGGCTGCACGTTTCGGCAAGTCTGGCTTCATCAACAAGGAAGGCACTCGCCCGGCGGTGGTTATCACCACCAATGAAGAGCTGGTCATCGCTCAGGATGCATCCCGCCTGACCGCCTGATTCCCTCACCGCCAGCCTTAGCTGGCGGTGTTGTTTTCTGAGTCGAGTGAGCATACCTGCTCGCGAAAACGAAAGAGGTTATACCGTGTCCCGTACTATTATGCTGATCCCTACCGGAACCAGCGTCGGCCTTACCAGCGTAAGCCTTGGCGTTATCCGTGCTATGGAACAAAAAGGCGTTCGTCTGAGCGTCTTCAAACCTATCGCCCAGCCGCGTACCGGTGGCGATAGCCCGGACCAGACTACCAGCATCATTCGTGCTAACTCCACCATCCCGGCCGCCGAGCCGCTGAACATGGGCCACGTAGAGTCCCTGCTGTCCAGCAATCAGCAGGACGTGCTGATGGAAGAGATTATCGCCAACTACCACGCCACCAGCAAAGATGCTGAAGTCGTGCTGGTTGAAGGCCTGGTGCCGACCCGCAAACACCAGTTTGCTCAGGCGCTGAACTACGAAATCGCCAAAACCCTGAACGCGGAAATCGTCTTCGTAATGTCTCTGGGCAATGACTCTCCGGAGCAGCTGAAAGAGCGTATCGAACTGACCCGCAGCAGCTTCGGCGGCAG
The DNA here is from genome assembly GCF_036500665.1 of Cedecea sp. NCBI lineage: Bacteria > Pseudomonadati > Pseudomonadota > Gammaproteobacteria > Enterobacterales > Enterobacteriaceae > Cedecea > Cedecea sp. The sequence continues at coordinate 87,383 of NZ_DASYBS010000014.1, read as the reverse complement.
CAAAAACACCAACATCACCGGCGTTATCATTAACAAACTGAACGCCCCGGTTGATGAGCAAGGCCGCACCCGCCCTGACCTGTCCGAGATCTTCGACGACTCCAGCAAAGCGAGCATCGCGAACATCGATCCTAAGCAGCTGTTTGCCGACAGCCCGCTGCCGGTTCTGGGCTGCGTGCCGTGGAGCTTCGAACTGATTGCTACCCGCGCAATCGACATGGCTCGCCACCTGAACGCGACCGTCATTAACGAAGGTGACATCAACACTCGCCGCGTGAAGTCCGTGACCTTCTGTGCGCGCAGCATTCCGCACATGCTGGAACACTTCCGCCCTGGCTCCCTGCTGGTCACCTCTGCAGACCGCCCGGACGTGCTGGTTGCTGCCTGCCTGGCCGCAATGAACGGCGTGGAAATCGGCGCTATCCTGCTGACCGGCGGTTACGAAATGGACCCACGCATCAGCAAGCTGTGCGAGCGTGCTTTCGCCACCGGCCTGCCGCTGTTCATGGTTGACACCAACACCTGGCAGACCTCTCTGAGCCTGCAAAGCTTCAACCTGGAAGTCCCAACCGACGACCATCAGCGTATCGAAAAAGTGCAGGAATATGTGGCAAGCCACATCGATGCTAACTGGATCGAATCCCTGACCGCGACCTCCGAGCGCAGCCGTCGCCTGTCTCCTCCAGCGTTCCGCTACCAGCTGACCGAACTGGCTCGTAAAGCCGGTAAACACGTTGTGCTGCCGGAAGGCGACGAACCGCGTACCGTTAAAGCCGCCGCTATCTGCGCTGAACGTGGTATCGCGACCTGTGTGCTGCTGGGTAACCCGGATGAAATCACCCGTGTTGCTGCGGCGCAGGGCGTTGAGCTGGGCGCAGGCATCGAAATCGTCGATCCAGAAGTGGTTCGCGAAAGCTACGTTGCCCGTCTGGTTGAGCTGCGTAAGAGCAAAGGCATGACCGAAGCCGTTGCCCGCGAACAGCTGGAAGACAACGTTGTGCTGGGCACCCTGATGCTTGAGCAGGACGAAGTTGACGGCCTGGTTTCCGGCGCAGTTCACACCACCGCCAACACCATCCGTCCACCGCTGCAGCTGATCAAAACCGCACCGGGCAGTTCTCTGGTGTCTTCCGTGTTCTTCATGCTGCTGCCTGAACAGGTTTACGTTTACGGCGACTGTGCGATCAACCCGGATCCAACCGCAGAACAGCTGGCAGAGATCGCGATTCAGTCCGCTGACTCCGCTGCCGCTTTCGGTATCGACCCGCGCGTTGCAATGCTCTCCTACTCCACCGGTAACTCCGGCGCAGGTAGCGACGTTGAGAAAGTGCGTGAAGCGACCCGTATCGCGCAGGAAAAACGCCCTGACCTGGTCATCGACGGTCCACTGCAGTATGACGCTGCGGTCATGGCTGACGTTGCTAAGTCTAAGGCACCAAACTCCCCTGTTGCGGGCCGTGCGACCGTGTTCATCTTCCCTGACCTGAACACCGGTAACACCACCTATAAAGCGGTACAGCGTTCTGCAGACCTGATCTCCATCGGGCCAATGCTGCAGGGTATGCGCAAGCCGGTTAACGACCTGTCCCGTGGCGCGCTGGTTGACGACATCGTCTACACCATCGCTCTGACCGCGATTCAGTCCGCTCAGCAGGCGTAAGCCAGCTGAGACGCAAAAAGGCAGCCACCTGGCTGCCTTTTTTATTGCTTTAACCCGCTACAGCAGTTCTTTAGCCGCCTTCACGATAGCTTCCGCCGTCAGGCCGTACTCCTGCTGCAGAAAATCCTGCGTCCCCACCTGGCCATAACGCTCCTTCACGCCAATCCGACGCATCGGTACCGGACAGGTTTCCACCAACACCTCGGCCACCGCTGACCCCAGCCCGTTGTGGATACTGTGGTTTTCGCAGGTGACGATGCGGCCCGTTTTCTCCGCGTAATTCTTCACCAGCATGCGGTCGATAGGCTTGAGGGTGAACATGTCGATCACCGCCGCGCTGACGCCCTCCTGCTCAAGCTGTTGAGCCGCTTTTAGCGCTTCTGCAACCATAATTCCGTTGGCTATCAGCGTGACATCCGTGCCTTCACGCAGCACGTTGCCTTTGCCGATGGTGAAGGTCGAATCTTCCTCATAAACGGTAGCCGCCTGCTTGCGAATAGTGCGTACCCAATAGAAGCCTTCGAGATCGATCAGCTGACGTAGAATGTCTTTAAACATCACCGCGTCGGTCACCTCCAGCACGATGGAGTGCGCCAGCCCACGCACAATGCCCATATCTTCGAACGACATATGGGTCCCGCCGTTGTGGCAGGCCGTGACCCCGGCGTCAGAAGCGATAACCTTGACGTTATTGCGCTGGTAATCCAGCGACATAAACAGCTGGTCAAAGCAGCGGCGGCTGGCGAAGGCGGTAAAAGTATGAACAAACGGCTTACGTCCGGTTAGAGACAGGCCTGCCGCCACGCCAATCACGTTGGCTTCCATGATGCCGCAGTTAATCACGTGCTGCGGGTTATCTCGCTGTACGCCGTCCATCGCCATCGAACTCATCAGGTCAGCTTCAAGCGCGATAATGCCGCTCTCTGCATTGATCTGTTGCTGAACAAAACCGGCGTAGACCTTACGCATTTCAACGGCGTCCTGAGCGCCGGACTGGCTTACCTTAATCATGTGCCGCCTCCAGTTGCGCGATGGCCTGCTCCAGCGCCTGTTTTGACTGCTCCGTCAGGCGGAGATGGTGGGAGTTACCCAGCTGTTCAAGATACGGAACGCCCTGCCCCTTCACGCTGTCGAGGATCACCAGCAGAGGACGCTGCTCGCCGCTGCAAACCGGCTTCACCGCCGCCAGCAAGCCAGCAACGTCATCGCCTTTCACCTGCACAACGTCAAAACCGAAGGCGCTAAACTTCTCTTCCAGATCGAATGCACAGATGATTTCGTCCAGCTCGCCGTCCAGCTGCTGCTTGTTCCAGTCGACAAAAACCGTCAGGTTATTGAGGCGGTGATGAGCAATAAACTGGAAAGCCTCCCAGCACTGCCCCTCGTTCAGCTCGCCGTCGCCGACGATGCTGAATACCCGGTTACGGCGCTGCGCCAGCTTGTGGGACAGCGCAATACCGGCGGCGATCGAAATCCCCTGCCCCAGCGAACCGGTAGTGGCGTCCACGCCGCGAGTTTTCAGGCGATCGGGGTGGCTCGGCAGGCTGGTTCCATTCTCATTCAGAGTGGCCAACTGCTCGACCGGGAAATATCCCTTAAGCGCCAGCGTGCTGTATAGCGCCGGTCCAGCATGCCCTTTCGACAGCACAAAGTAATCGCGCTCAGCCCAGTCAGGGTCGCCCGGATCGATATTCATCACATCGCCGTACAGTACCGCCAGCGTTTCAACCACCGACATGCTGCCGCCGTAGTGACCGAACCCCAGCTGGGTGAGCGCCTTCAGCGTCTCCACCCGGATATCGCGCGCAAACCGCGTGACGTCTGCCAGTTCATTCATTATTTAGCCCCCGTATTGTCTTCAGTGTGTACGGCAGGAGTGCCTTTTCCTTTGCCCAGATAGTTGAACCCGACCAGTACCGCAAACACGGCGACCACTACTGCGGTAATCGCCGCAGGTGACAGGAAGCGTGCCAGGTTGCCGAGGATAATCCCCACCACGCCGAAATCAGCGTCGGAGAAGGTTGTGTTGGCGAAGCCCAGCGCCCCCAGCACAGGCAGCAGCAAGACAGGCAGGAAGGTAATCAGCAGTCCGTTGGCAAAAGCCCCCACCATTGCCCCGCGACGACCGCCGGTAGCGTTACCAAACACGCCGGCGGTAGCCCCGGTAAAGAAGTGAGGCACTACGCCCGGCAAAATCAGCACCAGCTTCATCTGCCCCAGCAGGAACAGGCCGACCAGGCCACCGAGGAAACTGAACAGGAAGCCCACCAGCACGGCATTCGGCGCGTAAGGGTAAACCACCGGGCAGTCAAGCGCCGGGCGAGCATTAGGCACCAGCTTCTCGGAGAAACCGGTAAATGCCGGGACGATTTCCGCCAGAATCAAGCGCACACCCTGCAGGATGATGAACACCCCGGCCGCAAAGGTAATCGCCTGAATAATGGAGTAAACCAGGAAGTTCTGGCCGCCGCTGAGCTTCTCTTCTACATAAACCTGGCCCGCACAAATCGCGAGGATCATGTAAATAATTATCATGGTCAGGGAGATGGAGATTGAGCTGTCACGCAGGAAGCTGAGGTTCTTCGGCAGATTCATCTCTTCCGTTGAACGCGAGCCTTTCCCGCACTTGCTGCCGATCCAGCCGGACAGGACGTAGCCCAGCGTGCCGAAGTGGCCAAAGCCGATATCATCGGTACCGGTGATACGACGCATGTAGCGCTGAGCAATCGCCGGGAAGAACGCCATAATCAGGCCAAGGATCAGCGACCCGGTAAACACCAGCGCCACGCCTTCAAAGCCTGCCACGGTCAGGATGACGCTTATCATGCACGCCATGTAGAACGTGTGGTGCCCGGTCAGGAAGATGTACTTCAGGCGGGTAAAGCGAGCCACAATGATGTTCGCCACCATCCCGAAGGCCATAATCAGCGCCGTGGATGCCCCGTATTTTTCCAGCGCGATGGAAACAATCGCTTCATTATTAGGAATAATGCCCTGGATATTAAAGGCGTGCTCAAACATACCGCCCAGTGGATTCAAAGACCCTACTAATACGGTGGCACCGCCGCCCAGAACAATAAAGCCTAATACGGTTTTAATTGAGCCTTTGACCACATCAGAAAATGATTTCTTTTGTGCCACCAGGCCAATTAATGCTATCAACCCGACGAGAATGGCCGGGACCTTTAGAATATCAACAATAAAATTCAGCGTACCAAGGATAAACATATCCGCCTCCGCTAATTATGATTAACGGCCAGCAAAATAAGCGCTCAGCTTATTTTCCAGCTCATTGATATCGATGATGTTGTTGATAACCACCAGCTGACTGTCCGGCAGGCTTGCGCTGGCGGCAATGTCTTTCGCCATCACAAATACATCAGCCGCACCCGGCGTGGCGGAAGATAAATCAGAATGTTCCACTTCTGCTTCAATATTGAGTTTTTTAAGCACCTTTTTAATGTTCATTTCGACCATAAAGCTACTACCCAGGCCGGAACCGCAGATTGCCATTATCTTCATCGTATTTACCTTATATTTTTAGTAGAGTACGAGCGCATCGCATTTTTCAATGCAACGTAAAACCTATGGTGTTAAATTAAAAAACTAGAATCGATTAATTATTTTTTGTATTTCCTCCAGGTTATTGGCCTGATGCAATAACGCCATATCTTCGTCGCTGGAAAATAGCTCAGCGAGCGCGGAAATCATTTCAATGTGGCTGTGGCTGTCCGGGGCCGCCAGCATAATAATGACGTCCACCGGGTCGTTATCCTCAGAATGAAAGCTAACGCCCTGCTTCAGCTTTAACAGAGACAGCCCAAGCCCGGTGGCGCCTTCTTCCGGCCGCGCGTGAGGCATCGCCAGGCCCGGCGCCAGCACATAATAAGGCCCCAGCTTTTGATGCTGTTGCATGATGGCCGTCAGGTAATGCGGGGCAATAATCCCCGCACTCAGCAGCGGCTGGGCGCTAATTTCCAGCGCCTGCTGCCAGCTAGCGGCGTTGTCGTGAAGCTGGATAGTCCCCTGATGCAGCCATTGGTTAAGCACGATACCCTCTCAAAATCGACGTTGATGATGGGCAAACTTTATTCAACGGCCTCGGGTTTAACTGTGACTAGCATCACAAAGATAGCGCTACCAATAACTATCACTCGGTTTTGTGATAGCGCTATCAAATTGCAATCATTGTGTTAAATCGCATTAAGGCGCACGATTTCAGGCGTATACTTGAGCGATATTTCCCCTTCTTTTTCAGGGGCCAACGTCAGCCTGGCGTTTTTCAGGCCGAGAATCAGGAATCATAATGTCCATAACCCGAAAGCGGCGAAGTACCGGTAAGGTGACGCTTGCAGATGTGGCTCAGCTCGCGGGAGTCGGTACCATGACCGTTTCGCGAGCGCTAAGAACCCCGGAGCAGGTTTCCGACAAATTACGCGAAAAAATCGAAGCGGCGGTTTCCGAACTGGGCTACATGCCCAACCTGGCGGCAAGCGCGCTGGCCTCAGCCTCCTCGTACACCATTGCGATGGTGGTCCCAAGCCTGGCGGAATCCGGCTGCAGTGAAATGTTTGCCGGCCTGCAGCAGGTACTGCAGCCTGCGGGGTATCAGATAGTGCTTGCGGAGTCTCAGCATCGGCTGGAGCAGGAGGAAAAGCTGCTGGCGTCTAATATTGCCGCGGCGATACTACTGAGCGTTGAGCACAGCGACACGGTGCGAGGCTGGCTGAAGCACGCCAGCATTCCTGTGCTGGAAATAGGCGCCACCCGCGCCGACCCGCTGGACATGAACATCGGTATTGATAACGTCGCGGCGATGTTTGAACTGACGGAAATGCTCATCCACCGCGGGTATCAGAACATCGGGCTGTTGTGCGCGAACCAGGAACAGTGGATTTTCCAGCAGCACCTTCAGGGCTGGTACAAAGCGATGCTGCGCCACCATATGTCACCCAACAGGGTGATCAACGCCGCCGCCCCGCCGAATTTCTCCACCGGGGCAGCACAGTTACCCGAATTTTTGCTGGCCTGGCCGGAGCTGGACGCGCTGGTCTGCGTGTCGGATGAGCTGGCCTGCGGCGCGCTGTACGAATGCCAGCGCAGGCGCATCAAAGTCCCTGACGACTTAGCCATCGTCGGGTTTGGCGACAGCGACGTAAGCCGCGTGTGTCAACCCGCGCTGACGACCATTGCGGTACCACATCGTAAGATTGGGATTGAAGCAGGAAGAGCGTTGCTGGCAAGAATTAACGAAGAAGAATGGGATCGGAGCCCGACTATCGCGTCCTCGCTGTGTATGCGGGACAGTTGCTGATTTTCCCTCACCCTGGTCCCCTCCTTGCAGGAAGAGGATCGGGGTGAGGGTAAAAATTACTCGCTCTCTTCGCTTTGCGTTTGTGACTCATTTTTGGCGTTGCGGGTCATCCACAGCGCCAGCGCTTTCAGCGAATCAGGGGTAAATTCGTCGCAGCGCGCGGTGATCTCTTCCGGGGACATCCAGCTCACTTCGCTGACTTCTTCTTCCTGCAGCGCGAAAGGCCCGTGGGAAACGCAGCTAAAAAGCCCACCCCAAACGCGGCAGCTATCATCTTCGAAGTAGAACTGACCGTGTTCCGCGAACGGTACGCCGGCAATGCCAAGTTCCTCTTCCGCCTCGCGGCGAGCCGACTCGAGCATCTGTTCATCCGCCTGCACTACGCCGCCTGCGGTGGCATCCAGCATGCCTGGCATGAAGTCTTTAATTTCGGTGCGACGCTGCACCAGAATTTTGCCCATACCATCGTGAACGACAATATAGGTCGCGCGATGACGCAGCCGCTGCGCACGCATTTGCTCGCGGCTTGCCTGTGCGATGACCTCATTGTCCTCATTAACAATATCTACCCATTCCGTGCCGACAAAATGACTCTGTTCCACCATCGGGGAAACCTTATTCAGGGGCGCTCTTACGGCGCGTTATTGGATTAACCTGTCAACGTTACGGGGTAATACGCACCTGCGCAATAACCCCATGACTCTCGAGCGTGCGAACGGTCAGAACGCCATCATCCAGCATCCCGTAACTGGCCTCAAAACCGCCCTTCGGTATGCTGACAGAGCCTGGATTAAACAAATAGATCTGTTCGTGCTTTTCTGCAACCGGAAGATGCGTATGGCCGAAAATCAGAACATCGCCAGCGGACAGCGGCGGCAACTGCCCCGGATGATAGAGATGCCCGTGGGTCAGAAAAAGCCGCTGCTGTGCCAGCAAAACCTGCTGCCAGGGCGCGGTGATGGGAAACTGCAGCAGCATCTGGTCCACTTCGCTGTCGCAGTTTCCACGCACCGCAATAATTTTATCGGCAACGCTATTCAGGCTCTGCGCTACCGCTGAAGGATTGTAGCCTTCAGGGAGCGCATTTCGCGGGCCGTGATTCAGTAAATCGCCCAGAATGACCAGCCATTTCGCGCCGCTGTGCGCAAAGCGTTCCAGCACTTTTTCCGTGGCGGGTAGCGAACCGTGAAGGTCCGAGGCAAACATCAGTTTCATTTATCCCTGGCTCCTGTAATGACAAGCAGCCAATGATATCGAATTATCAGCCCGCTATCAGCCTACGTTTTTTGCCGATAGCGCCAGCCAAAGCTGGACGGAAGCACGCTGCCACTGGAAACTCGCATATTCTTTCAAGCGTTCAGACACTTCGTCACCATTAAGAATCAAACGGTTGAGCATCAGCGCCAGATCGGTATCGGCAATTGACCACTCACCAAATAAGTTCTGCTGCCCTTCAGGGAGCAAGCGTTCTGCGGTGGCGATTAACTTCTCTGCGGCCTGTTGGCCTGCGGGGCTTAGCGCGGGTTTCTTCTCGCCGGCAAAGACAACGGCCGTGGAGCGCTCTTCACGGATGGGCATTAAGTCACTGCGCAGCCACGCCTGCACCTGCCGCGCCCGGGCGCGTTTTTCAATGTTATGAGGATAAATGCGTTCCCACGTCGGCGGGGCAAAACGCTCCTCCAGATACTCAGCAATGGCGGAGGATTCACTGAGCACAAAATCCCCTACGGCCAGCACAGGCACGCGACGAGTGAGTTCGAAACCTTTCCAGCCCGGTTTTAAATTCTGGCCGCTGGCAAGATCGACCGTTTGCAGCGAAAAGGCGAGCCCCTTCTCTTTCAGCGCAACAAAAACCGAAAGCGCATAGGGGCTGAAACACTGGCTATCGGTCCACAATGTAATGGCAGGCTGGCTCATCATATCCTCATTTATTCGCGCGTCAGGTTATTGAACATAGAGCGAAAAAAACCTTTTGTCATCCGCTTAAAACGCACCATTCCGGTGCAGCATGAGCAAAAACGCCTATACTCGAAGCGTTTGTTAAAAATGTGCTAACCACTGGAGTGACCATGATCGATCTTTATTATGCGCCGACCCCAAATGGCCATAAAATTACCCTGTTTCTCGAAGAAGCCGGTCTCGATTACAAAATCCACCGTATCGATATCGGTAAAGGCGACCAGTTCCGCCCGGCTTTCCTGACTATCTCACCGAATAACAAAATTCCAGCCATCGTCGATAACAAACCGGCTGATGGAGGGGAACCCCTGAGCCTCTTTGAGTCCGGTGAGATCCTGCTTTATCTGGCCGATAAAACCGGGCTGCTGCTCAGCAAAGAACTCCGCGCTCGTCATGCAACGCTTCAGTGGCTGTTTTGGCAGGTCGGCGGCTTTGGGCCGATGTTGGGTCAGAACCACCATTTCAACCACTTTGCTCCTCAGCCTGTCCCTTATGCTATTGAGCGCTATCAGGTCGAAACCCAACGCCTTTACGGCGTACTCAATAAACAGCTTGAGAAAGCCCCGTGGCTTGGCGGCCACGATTACAGCATTGCGGATATCGCGACTTATCCCTGGGTGGTGTCCCATGAGCGCCAGCGCGTTGACCTGGCCAATTTCCCGGCGGTGCGAAACTGGTTTGAACGGATCCGCACCCGACCTGCTACCGTGAAGGCTTATCAGCAGGCAGAGAAGGCGTAATCCCCGGTTCAGGTTTTTTCCCGCGCTGGTGTATCCTGTGGCGGGAAAAGACTAATAAGGAACCTGCAATGTCATCCATGCAACCAGACGCCATTATTCGCATTAAAAACCTGCGCCTACGGACTTTTATTGGTATCAAAGAAGAAGAGATCGCCAACCGGCAGGACATCGTGATTAACGTCGCCCTCCACTATCCTGCAGGCAAAGCAAGGGAGAGTGAGGACATCAACGACGCGCTGAACTACCGCACCGTCACCAAAGAGATCATCCAGCTGGTTGAGAATAACCGCTTCTCGCTGCTGGAAAAATTAACTCAGGATGTGCTGAATATCGCATGCGCTCACCCGTGGGTGACATATGCTGAAGTAGAAATCGATAAACTTCACGCGCTCCGCTACGCCGACTCGGTATCCATGACCCTGAGCTGGCGGCGGTAAGCGCTTCCTGGTGGGAGGAATGTATGGAGATCCTGATTACCGGCGGCAGCGGATTAATTGGCCGCCACCTGATATCTCGCCTGCTTGAGCTTAACCATCGAGTGTCGGTCGTGACGCGTTCGCCGGAAAAGACCGGCAAGCGGCTGGACAAGCGCGTGGCGCTGCTCAAAGGGCTCGACGGTTTACAGAATCTCGACGCCTTTGACGCAGTCATAAACCTGGCCGGTGAACCGATAGCCGATAAACGCTGGAGCGAGGAACAAAAGCAGCGTCTGTGCCAGAGCCGCTGGCAAATTACCGAGCGGCTGGTCGAACTGTTTAAGGCCAGCCAGCAGCCTCCCAAAACATTTATTTCCGGCTCAGCCACCGGCTACTATGGCGACCTTGGCGAAGTGGTCGTCACCGAAGATGAACCGCCCCACAACGAATTTACCCACAAGCTTTGTGCCCGCTGGGAGCAAACTGCCTGCGGCGCGCAAAGTGAAAAGACGCGAGTTTGCCTGTTACGCACCGGCGTTGTTTTAGCTCCCAAAGGCGGAATTCTGGCCAAAATGCTGCCGTTGTTCCGGCTTGGGCTCGGTGGCCCCATCGGCAATGGCAGGCAGTATCTGGCGTGGATCCACATCGACGATATGGTCAACGGCATTCTCTGGCTGCTGGATAACGACCTGCGCGGGCCGTTTAATATGGTTTCCCCTTACCCGGTGCGCAACGAGCAGTTTTCCCATGCCCTGGGTCATGCCCTTAAGCGCCCGGCTATTCTTCGTGCCCCGGCCACGGCCATTCGTCTGCTAATGGGGGAGTCTTCCGTGTTAGTGCTTGGCGGGCAGCGGGCGCTGCCTAAACGCCTGGAAGAGTCAGGTTTTGGCTTCCGTTGGTTCGACTTAGACGAAGCGCTGGCGGACGTGATTCGCTAACAAAAAAGCCGGGGTTGTCGCCCGGCTTACTCTTTTCTATTGCTCTACGGTGCTCATCTTTCGCGCGCCAGCTTTACCCTTCACCCGCTTCGGCTGCGGGACTTTGATAATAAACGTCAGCACGCCCGCAAACAGATACAGCCCGCTATACGCCCAGACCACGCCCACAATATCGAAGAACGGCAGGATCAGCGAGGCGATAGCCGGCGCCACAAAGTTGCTCATTCCCGCCGACAAGTTATAAATGGAAATGGCTGCTCCGCGATGATGCGGCTCCAGAGTCGGAAATACCGCCGTCATCGGCACAAACGCCGCGACAAAAGTGCCAAGCATCACAGCCGGGATCAGCGCGACCCAGAAGTTATGCCCCACCCACACCGGCAGGTAATAAAACGTCAGGCTGGAAATCGCCATGCCTAAACAGCCAAACCAGCGCACCTGGCGGATCCAACCGATGTACTCCCCCATAATTCCCCAAAAGATATTGGTGAAAATGGTGACAAAGAAGAACACCGCCCAAATCTGCAGCCATTCAGAAATCGTGAAGCCGAGACGGTCAACAAACAGCAGCGGCATCACTATCGCGAAGCCAAACAGAGACAGCGTGTTGATAATGCGGATCAGGCAGGCATAAAACACGTCACGGTTGCTGAACAGGATGGTCACCGCCCGCGACATCTCCGTCATTTTCTCGCGCAGCGGCAGATTGACCCGCGAGCGGTCAACCGGCACATTACGCAGGCTGAAGAAGGCAATAAGCCCGCCGCCCGTTACCCAGGCAATGGCCATCCACAGCGTGCCCGTTTCGCCAAATGCCGGGATAGTCAGGCTTGGCAGATAGCTCCCCACCACGCCGATACCGATAGAGTACATAGCCCAGAACCATCCGGTCGCCGCCGCCAGCCTCTCACGCGGTACCACCTGCACCAGCATCAACATGAAGGAGTAGATAAACAGCGGATAGGCCAGACCGCGAATGCCGTAGAACAGCAGCATCAGCGGGTAGTTACGCATCCCGAGGCCGAGCGTCATAAACAATGCATGCATGACTACCCAGGTTACAAAGCCAATCAGCATCGCCTTTTGCGGGGTGATTAACTCGGCTACGACGCCAGATGCCCAGGCCGCCAGCCCCGCCGCAAGGCCATACAGGGTAAACACCATCGCCGATTGCGCGGGCGTAAAGCCCATGTCGGTAATGTGCTTAGACAAGAACGCCATCTCGAAACCATCGCCGCTCATAAAGATGGCAATGGCGATAAATCCCCACAGCAGATGTTTAGGTAAACCAAACCAGTAGCGTGTAGATTGCATAACACTCTTCCTCGTTCACGGGTACAGGGGTTCCCGGCGACAAAAGCCGCCGGGCAGGCAGTTAAGACAGCAGCTTACGAGCGGCTTTTTGTTGTTGGTAAAGCAGGTGGAATACGGATAAGCGCTGGTGCAGCACGCTCTGAGCGGCTTTGCACGGCGTGAAGCGCTGCTGGACGGAAGGCTTGCGGCAAACCACCTCCTCCACGCCACCATCGGCCAGCCAGCCAAGACGAGCTGCGCCGAGCGCGCCGGAAGAGCTGGCCGGATGTGTCACAATCGGCACATCCAGCACGTCAGCAATCAGCTGCGCCCAGATGGCGCTGCGCGCCCCTCCGCCGGTCAGGCTGCATTGGGTAATCTGGCTGCGGGACGTCTCCAGCACCGCCATGCCATCCGCCAGGCCAAAGGTCACGCCCTCAATCACCGAATACCCCAGCAAGGCACGGCTGGTTTCATGGTTTAGCGCAAAGAAACTCCCCATGGCGTGAGCATCGTTGTGCGGCGTGCGCTCCCCTGACAGATAAGGCAGGAAAACAGGCGCATGCTTTTTCTGCTCGTCGCTGAGCCCTGCCATCTCCTCCATGAGCTGGCTTTCAGTGACCGACAGCAGATTGCACACCCAGCGCAGACAGCTGGCGGCGCTGAGCATCACGCTCATTTGGTGCCAGCGCTGAGGTAAAGCGTGGCAAAAGGCATGCACACCGGATTCAGGCCGGGTTTGCAGCTCGTCGTTAACCACGAAGATAACGCCGGACGTGCCGAGCGAAATAAACGCGTCGCCGTTATTGACCGCGCCAACGCCTACCGCTGAGGTGGCATTGTCGCCGCCGCCGCCGGCGATTTTGACGCCGGAGCTAAGCCCCCACTCGGTCGCCAGAGCGGAACGTAAAACAGCGCTGACTTCGCTGCCCTCCACCAGCCGCGGCATCTGGCTGCGGGTTAGCCCGGTAGCCGCCAGCAGTTTGTCTGACCAGTCGCGCTTTGCCACGTCGAGCCACAGCGTTCCGGCGGCGTCTGACGGGTCAGAGACAAACTCATCGCTCAGCCGCCAGCGCAGGTAATCTTTCGGCAGCAGAATCTTATCCACGCGGGAAAAGATTTCCGGTTCATGCTCCGCCACCCAGCGTAGCTTCGGGGCGGTAAAACCGGGCATCACCAGGTTGCCGCTGATGGTCAGAAATTCCGGATGCAACTCAGTCAGTTGTACGCACTGATCTGCACTGCGTGTGTCGTTCCACAATATGCAAGGGCGCAAAACCTGGCCCTGTTTATCCAGCAGCACCGCGCCGTGCATCTGTCCGGACAGGCCAATAGCGCGGACCTGCGCCCAGGCATCGGGTCTTTGCTGGCGCAGAGTAGAAACCACCTGCTGCGTCGCCTGCCACCAGGCCTCAGGATCCTGTTCAGCCCAGTGCGGATGCGGGCGCTGAACGGTTAATGCCGCATGGGCCGAAGCCAGAATTTCGCCCTGCCCGTCGATGAGCAAAGCCTTTAGTTCAGACGTGCCAATATCAATCCCGAGATACATAGCGCCCCCTTAAGCCGTCGCCAGCGGCTGCTGCACAGAGGCGATCCACGCTTCCAGCCGAGTGACCGTCCGCGCCATCAGCTCATGGAAAGCTGAGGAATGGGCGAGTTCGGCAAACAAGGTTTCATCGCTGACAAAGGTCTTGAGCGGCTCAGGAGAAGCGAATAAGGCGCGAATAGCATCGTCCTGCATTACGCCGTCCTGGTACTGGTAAGGCAGTTGGCCCTGCGCCCAACGCTGCAGAAACAGGAAGAACAGGGCGGGCAGAACCGCCGTTGCCGCAGGTTCCTCACCTCGCTGGTAGCACTCAATCAACGTTGGCGTGATAAAACCGGGGATCTTGGACAGGCCGTCGGCCGCCACGCGCTGGTTGGTATCTTTTATATACGGATTGCTAAAGCGGGCCAGCACAACGTCGCGATACCCGGCCAGGTCCAGCGGGCTGGGTGACAGCGAAGGAATGACATCTTCCGTGACGTAATCCCACGCCATCTGCTTAATCGGCTGCTGCACGGTGCTTTCATCGATGTAGCTCAGGCCGGTGAGCGTCCCCGCCCAGGCAATGCAGCTGTGGCTGGCGTTCAGAATGCGGATTTTTGCCTCTTCATACGGCAGCACGGATTTCACCATTTCGACACCAACGTTCTCTAACGCCGGACGGCCGTTAATAAAATCATCCTCAATAACCCACTGGATAAAGGACTCTCCCATCACCGGCACTTTGTCGTCGAACCCGGTAGCCGCTTTCACCCGCGGGGCAATATCCGCCGTAGGGCGTGGCGTAATGCGGTCAACCATGGTGTTAGGCGAAACGGTATGGGTGGTCACCCAGTCAAACAAAGCGAGGTCGCCCTTTGCCTTCAGGAACGACAGGAAACCGTGGCGGAAGCGTTCGCCGTTGTGGCGCAGGTTATCGCAGTTAAGCAGCGTTACCGGCTCGCCGCCGTTGCTCATACGATGATGCAAAATGCGGCTCAGCGCGCCGTACAGCGTAGTAATGCTTCCGGCGAGATCGGCTTTGACATCCGCCTGATTAACGTCCAGCTCATGCTGCGGGGTGAGGTAGTACCCGGCTTCGGTCACGGTGAAGGCAATCACGCGGGTCGACGTTTTGGCGCCCTCTTCAACCAGGGCAGTAATCTCTTTATCCCACGGCAGTACTTTGCGGATAGAAGAGATCTTTTCGTAGGCACGCTCGCCTTCCGGGGTAACGGTTTCCAGCACGTATTCGCCGTGCTGCGCCGCCAGTTGGCTCAGCAACTCGCCGGCATCATTACGGATGTTGCCCAGCGAAATACTCCAGCCGTCATCGCCCTGCTTGATCAGTTGATTGAGATACCACGCCTGATGAGCACGGTGGAAAGAACCTGCGCCAATATGCATCCATACCGATTTCGTCGTCATGATTCACCTCATAATTAAGCATTTGTCATTTTAAAGGGCATTTGCCCGTTTGTTATAGTCTAGTTGCGGCCAGCCCCGACTTTCTGAGATCAAACTCACACTGACAACATTTGCCCATAAAAATGACTTTTGCCCAATGACCAACGAAGCACGCGCGGGGTAGAATGCGCTGCAATAGAGCCATAAGGTGCCGCCATGAGCAGAGAAGAGAAAAAGCAAGAACAAGCCGCGCGCGTCGCCTGGATGTATTACGTGGCGGGCATGACGCAGCAGGATATCGCCCGTGAGCTGGGGATTTCTCGCCAGGTCGCCCAGCGGCTGGTTTCTTCCGCCCGCGAGCAGGGTATGGTGACGGTGAAAATCGCCCATCCGGTTGCCCGCTGCCTGAAGCTGGCGCAGCAGGTCCGGGAACGTTTCGGTCTGGAAATCTGCCGCGTGGTGCCCTCGGAAGGGCTGGACGATGAGGCCATCCAGCAGATGCTGGCGGTGGAAGGCGCCGAAGTGATGTCGCAGTTTATCGCCGACGAGCAGCCTCAGGTCTTCGGCATTGGCTCCGGCAAAACGCTGCGCTCAATCATCGACGTCCTGCCGTGGGTCGAACGCCCGCAGCACCACTGCGTATCGATGATTGGCGCGATTGCGCGTGATGACTCGGGGACGCGCTATGACATGCCGCTAAAAATGGCGGAGAAAATGCAGGGTAAATACTTTTTCATCCCCGCCCCGCTGTATGCCGATAGCGAAGAAGACCGCGACATGTGGTGCCGCCACAAAGTGTACCAGCGCGTGACCGACCGGGCGCTGGCGGCCAACGTCGCGTTTCTCGGCGTTGGCGAAGTGGACATCGGCTGCCCGCTAAATGCCGAAGGATTTATTACCGACGAGCAGGTCAACATGCTGCACGGCCAGGGCGTTGCCGGTGAAATGCTGGGACATTTCTTTAACCACGACGGCCAGCGCGTCTACAGCGAACTGGATGCCCTGCTGACCAGCGTGCCGCTGCAAAGCGACAACCCGCGTAAGATCATCGCCTTTTCCGGCGGAGAGCGTAAGTTTGCTGCTATCAAGGCGGCATTGACCGGCCGCTGGATGTCAGGCCTGGTGACGGATGAGAGTACGGCGGTGAGGTTGTTGGGCGAGGAGTGATGCATTCTTCACCCTCACCCCGGCCCTCTCCCAAAGGGAGAGGGGGGAAACAGCTGACGTGGAATCATGTTTATGCCCTCTCCCTCTGGGAGAGGGTTAGGGTGAGGGATTACTTCAGCGAACCCGAAAGGAACTGCTGCAGGCGAGCGCTTTTCGGGCTGCCGAACAGCTCGGATGGTGGCCCTTCTTCTTCAATGCGGCCCTGATGCAGGAAGATAACGTGGCTGGACACGTGACGGGCAAAATCCATCTCGTGCGTCACAACGACCATCGTTTTCCCCTCTTCTGCCAGCTTCTGCATAATGCGCAGCACTTCTCCCACAAGCTCTGGGTCAAGCGCCGAGGTAGGCTCATCAAACAGCAGCACTTCTGGCTCCATCGCCAGCGCACGGGCGATGGAAACACGCTGCTGCTGACCACCGGACAGATGCACCGGGTATTTAACGTACTGGCGTTCGTCGATGCCGACTTTTGCCAGGTACTTAATCGCCCGCTCTTTCGATTCCTGCTTGCTCAGCCCCAGCACCTGAATAGGCGCTTCCATCACGTTTTCCAGCACCGTCATGTGGCTCCACAGGTTAAAGTGTTGGAACACCATCGTCAGCCGCGTGCGCAGCAGGCGCAGCTGGTTTTTATCGGCCACTTTGAGCTGGCCGTCTTTATCCCGCACCAGATTGATGTTCTGGTTGCTGACCACAATCGTGCCTTCGCTCGGTTTTTCGAGAAAGTTAATGCAGCGCAAAAAGGTACTTTTGCCCGAGCCAGACGAACCGATGATGCTGATGACATCTCCGGCGTTAGCCTTCAGTGACACCCCTTTGAGCACTTCATGTTCGCCGTAGCGTTTGTGCAGATCCGTTACGTTTAATTTATTTTCAGCCATCAGAAGTCACTCAGTGCGAAGCGGGTTTAACGTGCTGCAGCCAGCGTTTTTCCGCTTTACGGAACAGGCTTATCAGCACATAAGAGATAATCAAATACAGCACGGCCGCGATGCCAAACGCGGTAAACGGCTGGTAGGTTGCGGAGTTAATATCACGGGCAATCTTGAGCAGATCCGGCACCGTGGCGGTAAACGCCAGCGCCGTGGAGTGCAGCATCAGGATCACCTCGTTGCTGTAGGCTGGCAGCGCAATACGCAGTGCGGAAGGCAGAATAATGCAGCGGTACATTTTTACTTTTGAGAAGCCGTAGGCGCGCGCCGCTTCAATGTCACCATGCGGCACCGAGCGAATGGCTCCGGCAAAAATCTCCGTGGTATAAGCACAGGTGTTCAGCGTCAGCGCCAGCACGGTACAGTTGAGGCCGCTGCGGAAGAAGGCATTCAGCAATTCAGTGCCTTTGACTATCTCCAGCGTGTACATCCCCGAGTAGAAAACCAGCAGCTGTACGTAGAGCGGCGTACCGCGAAAAATGTAGGTAAAGAGCCAGATCGGGAACGCGATAAATTTGTTACTGGAGACGCGCCCGATGGCGAGGAACAGCGCCAGAATCCCGCCCATCACCACCGACAAAATCAGCAGCCACAGCGTGATCGCCACGCCCGTAAAGCGGTAACCGTCGGTCCACAGCAGGGACTGCCAGTAATCGTGAATAATATCAATCATAGCTCCGCCCTCTTCACGCCAACGGAATAGCGACGTTCAAGCCAGAGCAGCACCCCGTTTGAAACCGTAGTAAAGACCAGATAGATAATCCCGGCGACAATGGCGAAGTAGAACGGCTGCCAGGTGCTTTTCCCGGCGAGCTGCGTGGCCTTCACCACATCTTCGAGGCCGAGCAGGGAAACCAGCGCGGTTGCCTTGAGAATAACCTGCCAGTTGTTACCGATCCCCGGCAGCGCGTAGCGCATCATGGCCGGAAACAGAATACGGCGGAAGGTTTGGGAGCCGGTAAAGCCAAACGCGGTTGCCGCCTCAATATGGCCTTTCGGCACCGCCAGAAATGCACCGCGGAAGGTTTCGGTAAAATAAGCGCCGTAGATAAAGCCGAGGGTGATAATGCCCGCCACCATCGGGTCGATATCAAACTGCGCCATGCCCAGCGCATCGGTAATGCTGTTGAGCAGCATCTGCAGCCCGTAGAAAATTAACAGCATCAGCACCAGGTCCGGCACCCCGCGAATCAGCGTGGTGTAGCCCTCAAACAGTAATGCGAGCGGGCGGTTTTTGGACAGTTTTGCGCCTGCGCCGGCAAGCCCAATCAGCACGGAAAGGACAACCGAGGCGAGCGCCAGCTCAAGCGTAACCAGCGCCCCTTTAAAAATTACTTCGGAAAAGCCATACAACATGGTGCGTATCCTGTCGTCAGTGTTTGCTGCTGCTTACTGGGCCCCGTCTGACGCGGGGCCTTTATCACCGGTAAGGGTTATTCACCATACACATTAAAATCAAAGTACGGCTTCGCTAACTTCTCATACGTGCCGTCTTTACGCATCTCCGCAAAGGCCTTGTTCAGCGCCTCACGCAGCTCGTTATCTTCTTTACGCAGGCCCATGCCGGTGCCGACGCCAAATAGCTTGTCGTCTTTAATGGACGGGCCGCCGAACTGGTAATCTTTGCCGACAGGCTGTTTCAGGAAGCCTTCGCTGGCGGCCACTTCATCCTGGAATGCGGCGTCAATACGCCCGGCGGCCAGGTCGGCGTAAATCGAGTCCTGCCCCTGATAGGAAACAATCTCGATGCCTTTTGGCGCCCAGTGCTCATTGCCGTAAGTTTCCTGCGTTGTGCCCTGCAGCACGCCGACGCGCTTGCCTTTCAGCGACTCAATCGTTGGCTGGATCGGAGAACCTTTGGCTACCACCAGGCGAGAGTCAGCCGCATACAGCTTGTCGGTGAACGCGATTTCCTGCTGACGCTTCTCGGTGATGGACAGAGAAGACATGATGGCGTCGATCTTCTTCGCCTTCAGAGATGGGATCAGCGCATCTAATGGGTTTTCAACAAAAGTACATGGGGTGTTAATGCGCTTACAGAGTTCTTTAGCCAGGTCGATATCGAAACCGACCAGCTCACCCTGAGCATTTTTGGATTCAAATGGCGCATAGGTTGGGTCCGTGCCAATCCGTAAATTTTTCGGAATAGCAGCGAATGCTGTGGTCACGCTGGAAAATGCCAGCACCAGAGAAAGAGACAAAACCAGCTTTTTCATAATTATCCTCAATAGACTGTCCGTTACTTAAGGCTCACACCCACTACGTGAACAGGGAAAACTTACGCAACGCGTTGCGAACACAACGTCTTCGCACCATAAAGGTGCAGCCGGAACGTGACTGCACCACTGCATAGTTATCCTGCCCGGTTAAGAATATATTCAGAACCGGGCTACAGACTAAGGGATAAACTTATTCGCCGTAAACATTAAAGTCGAAGTACTTCTTCGCTAATTTGTCGTAAGTACCGTCTTTACGCATTTCGCCCAGCGCTTTGTCGAACGCGGCCTTCAGCTCAGTATCATCTTTGCGCAGACCGATACCGGTGCCGTCACCGAAATACTTCTTGTCCTTCACTGAAGGCCCGGCGAAGGCAAAGTCTTTACCGGCAGGCTGTTTCAGGAAACCTTCGCTACCGGCAACCTCATCCTGAAATGCAGCGTCCAGACGCCCCGCGGCAAGATCGGAGTAGATCAAGTCCTGGTTGGCATAGGCCACCACATCCACACCTTTAGGGCGCCATTCGGCGTTGCCATAGGTTTCCTGAATAGAGCCCTGCAGCACCCCAACGTGTTTGCCTTTCAGTGACTCAAGGGTCGGCTGAATTGGGGAGCCTTTCGTCGCAATCAGGCGAGAATCGGCCGCGTACAGCTTGTCGGAGAAGAGGATCTCCTGCTGACGTTTTTCGGTGATCGACAGAGACGAGATAATGGCGTCGATTTTCTTCGCTTTCAGCGACGGGATCAGGGAGTCAAAGTCACTGCCCACCCACGTACATTTGGCCTGAATGCGCTTGCAAAGTTCATTGCCAAGGTCGATATCAAACCCGACAAAATCCCCTTTCGCATCTTTCGAGGAGAATGGGGCGTAGGTCGCGTCGGTCCCAATACGGACGTTTTGCGGAATCGCTGCGAACACGCTGGCTGCGCTGGACAGGCCGAGCAGTAAAGACAGTGCAAGAACCGACTTCTTCATACGATACCCTCAAGTTTGGCTTTCTTATTTGTGATGTCTTGTTGTGTGGTAATACATTGGCAAACGGAGAGTTGCAGTTCTCATGCCACTTTTCCCTGCGTGGAAAAAAGTCGCTGATTTATGTTAATAAAACGTTGCAACTTCGCGCTAGTTTGAAAGATAGCAGTTCTGGGAAGCGGGAATAGAGGGGAAAGGGGTTTTCGCGGATTAAATCTTCTAAAAGCGATCGGCGTTGCAGAATTGCCCCATTATGAGGCAATTAATTTGTGATGCACCGCGCCAGGGCATGACCTATGCCCCGCCCCAGCGGACGAACAGGTCTTCAGGCAGCTCAAGGTCAAACTGATCCAATACCCTGTTCACCGTCTGGTCGACAATATCCTGCAGCGTTTGCGGGCGATGATAAAACGCGGGCACCGGCGGCATGATCACCGCACCCAGTTCGGATGCCTGGGTCAACAGGCGCAGGTGACCCAGGTGCAGCGGCGTTTCGCGAATACAAAGCACCAGCGGGCGGCGCTCTTTCAGCACCACGTCCGCCGCGCGGGTCAACAGGCCGTCCGTATAGCTGTGTACGATGCCCGACAGCGTTTTAATCGAGCACGGCAGCACCGCCATGCCCATTGTCTTAAACGAACCGGAGGAGATGCTGGCGGCGATATCACGCGAGTCATGAACAACATCCGCCAGCGCCTGAACATCGCGCAGCGAGTAATCGGTTTCCAGCGCCAGGGTCTGGCGTGCCGCGTTGCTCATCACCAGATGGCTTTCTACCTCCGGCAACTGCTGCAGGATTTGCAGTAAACGCACCCCGTAAATGGCGCCGCTGGCTCCGGAAATACCGACGATCAGTCGTTTCATTGAATTTGCCCATAAAGAATATCTGGGCTGACTTTGCCGCAAGATGAGGTGGGATGCAAGGCTCCCCGCGGGCGGGGAAGCGTAGAACATGCCTCTCCCCTTTCCAGGAGAGAGGCGGGGGAAATCAGCCTTCGTTGTGCATCTCTAAATTTTCCACTTCGTTCTGACGCGCCAGCGCTTTGGAGTCGTCGTTACGCAGGGACTCGAGATACTGCAGGTACTTGTGGTCAACGTCTTTCGTCACGTAGATACCGTTGAAGACCGAACACTCAAACTGGGTGATATCCGGATTTTCCACGCGGACCGCTTCGATAAGGTCGTCCAGATCCTGGAAAATCAGGCCATCGGCGCCGATGATTTGGCGAATTTCATCCACTTCACGCCCGTGAGCAATCAGCTCGTTAGCGCTTGGCATGTCGATGCCATAAACGTTCGGGAAGCGGATTTCCGGCGCGGCGGAGGCCAGGTAAACCTTTTTGGCTCCGGCTTCACGCGCCATCTCGATAATCTGCTCAGATGTGGTACCGCGCACGATGGAGTCGTCCACCAAAAGCACGTTTTTATCACGGAACTCGGCGCGGTTGGCGTTCAGCTTACGGCGCACGGACTTACGGCGCAGCTGCTGGCCCGGCATGATAAACGTGCGGCCAACGTAGCGGTTTTTCACAAACCCCTGGCGATAAGGTTTATCCAGAATGTGGGCAATTTCCAGCGCAATGTCGCAGGAGGTTTCAGGAATGGGAATGACCACGTCGATATCCAGGTCTTCCCATTCGCGGGCAATCTTCTCGCCAAGCTTTTTACCCATCTCAACGCGCGCGCTATAGACGGAGATCTTGTCGATAAACGAGTCCGGGCGCGCAAAGTAAACATATTCGAACAGGCACGGGTTGCTGACCGGGTTATCGGCGCACTGGCGGGTGAACAGTTGGCCTTTTTCGGTGATGTACACCGCTTCTCCCGGCGCGATATCGCGCAGGAACTCAAAGCCCAGGGTGTCAAGCGCCACGCTCTCGGAGGCCACCATGTATTCGGTGCGGCCATCGCCCAGGTCACGCTTGCCGATAACCAGCGGACGAATGCCGTTCGGGTCGCGGAAGGCCACCATACCGTGGCCGATAATCATCGCCACACAGGCGTAAGCGCCGCGGATTTGGCGGTTAGTGGCGGCGATAGCGGCAAAAATATTGTCTGCTTCCAGCGGATAATGGCGGAAGTTATCCAGCTCGCTGGCAAAGATATTGAGCAGGATTTCAGAGTCAGAAGTGGTGTTAATGTGGCGACGTTTTTCTTCAAACAGCTTTTTACGCAGCTCGTGGGCATTGGTCAGGTTACCGTTATGCGCCAGAGTAATTCCGTAAGGAGAGTTGACGTAGAAAGGCTGAGCTTCAGAAGCGCTGGAACTGCCGGCGGTCGGGTAACGCACGTGGCCGATACCCATATTCCCCTGCAGACGCTGCATGTGGCGGGCTTCAAACACATCGCTCACCAGGCCATTCGCTTTACGCAGACGGAAGCAATTTAAAGCGTCGATGGTGACGATGCCTGCGGCATCCTGGCCACGGTGCTGAAGCACCGTTAACGCATCATAAATCGACTGGTTTACCGGCATGAAACCGGCGATACCGACAATACCGCACATGTTGTCTTTTCCTCATTAAGCCACACCCCCCGCTACGATTAGCGGGGCAAGAAACTTGACGAGCTTTGCAGATAGTCAAAGAACCATCTGATGATGAAACTGAATTGCGGGATAAGCTGCGACTTTTGCCAGTCATCGCTTTTTGAAAAACCGGTAAAAGTATCCAGGAAGAACAGAATGGCAGAGACGATCAGTACGCCACGCAAGGCGCCAAAACAGATCCCCAACACCCTGTCTGTACCCGACAGGCCGGTTTTTTGCACCAGCGCGCTAATCACATAATTGACTATCGCACCGACAATCAGCGTCGCGATAAACAGCACCGCGATAGCTATCCCATTACGTACCAGTTCGTCTTCAAAGCCAGTGAACCAGACTGACAGATAAGTGTAGTAATGACTGGCGACAAAGAAAGCACATCCCCAGGTCACAAGCGATAACGCTTCCTTCACAAACCCACGTATTACGCTTACCAGACAAGAAAAACCGATAACCGCAATGATGGCGTAATCTATCCAGACCATGAAAAAATCTCGTGACAAATTGCCCTGACGTCCAGTTCGGGGCGAATTCTAACAGAAAAAGAAAACGTTTGCGTAGGGATTTCCTTCCCGCGCGTAAATAAATAATGGCGTTGAAAAAAGCATCAACGCCATTAAAAAAGTGCCAGTTTTCCCCTCACCTTTTAGAGGCGAAGTGACGGTATGGCGTTGTTTTCCCCTCACCCTAACCCTCTCCCCAGAGGGGCGAGGGAACCGCTCGGTGTAATGGCTTTTCCCCTCCCCCTTCCAGGGAGAGGGCCGGGGTGAGGGTCACAAACCGCTACCGTGGCGAGTAGTTCATCACCACGCCCTTCAGGCCAGAAAGCGAACTCAGCTCGCCAAGCGAAGACTTCAGCTTATCTTTCGAGGCATCCGGCCCAACCAGAATACGGGTGATTTTCCCCTGCACAGGCGTTGTCGGTGAGGTATAAACCTTGAATCCGGCACCGCGCAGTTTACCAACAATTTCATTCACTTTGTCCGCATTTTTCAATGCGCCAAGCTGCACCACGTACGCTTGCCCGGTCGGTGCTTTGTCGGCTGGTTTTTCCGTCTTCGTCGGCTGCTCAGAGGCCATGGCAAGTTGCTGCCCGGTCTGATCATCAGAAGCTGGCTTAGGCTGTGGCTTTTCCACCGGCTTCGGTTTTGGTTTTTCCTGCACCGGCTGTGGCTTAGGCTGTTCGCGTGCCACAGGCACTTCATCAACGCCCGCAGAGCCTTCGTTCGGGATGGTCCTGTTATTCAGACCCGGTGGCGCAGCAGCCCCGGCCCTCACCTCTTCTGCCGCCCCTTCAGGCGGCTGAGACGGCAGCGCCTGGGTAGCCGCAGGCAGCATATCCGGCTCATCGCTGTCCCCTGGCTTGGGCACCAAAGGAATAGCTGCGAATTCATCCTGATAATGCTTTTTCTGCCCGTCCAGCAGACCCGGCAGCACAATGACCCCCAGCGCCACCAGAATAATGGTTCCGACTAATCGGTTTTGAAACTTACTCGCCACCTGCTCTCCCCGCGTCCAGTACTTCCATTACATGGGCCACCGTGTGGAACGAACCGCACACCAGCACGGTATCTTCAGCCGTCGCTTCAGCCATTGCTGCATGCCATGCGTCAGCCACCGTTGCAAATGTTCTGCCGTTGCCAAGATGCGCGATGAGTTGTTCTGCGCTTGCACCTCGTGGCCCCTCCAGCGGAGCACAATACCAGCTATCGACCTGAGGCGACAAACAGGCAAGCGTCCCGGCGATGTCTTTATCGTGCAGCATACCGATAACCGCGTGTACCCGCCCCTGCCCGGGTAACGCCGTCAGGCGTCCGGCAAGGTAAGCTGCCGCATGCGGATTATGGGCAACGTCCAGAATAACGCGTGGCGACTCAGAAACAATCTGAAAGCGTCCTGGCAGCGTGGCATGCTCAATGCCATAACGTATCGCGTTTTCAC
The DNA here is from genome assembly GCF_036500665.1 of Cedecea sp. Classification (NCBI taxonomy): domain Bacteria; kingdom Pseudomonadati; phylum Pseudomonadota; class Gammaproteobacteria; order Enterobacterales; family Enterobacteriaceae; genus Cedecea; species Cedecea sp. Next base: position 62,355 of record NZ_DASYBS010000014.1, on the reverse strand, counting down.
TGATGTTCAGTTTACTTGCCCGCATAGCGGCCAGCGCCGTTGCAGCATTTGGCTGCGGTACCCGCGGCAGCGGAAGTTGGCCCAGCGCGCCGTGAGCGTCACGGAACGTCCAGCCGGTTGCGCCCACCTCATAATCCCAGTCCACGCCGCGGCGCAGTAGCTGCGCCCCTTTTTCCTGTGCTACATCGGCAATCGTGTATGGCATATCCGGCTCGCCCACTACCGCCGGGTGATCTCTACGGAAGACACCGGCTTTTTCGCGACCGATGCTCTCACGATCCGGGCCAAGCCAGTCGGTGTGGTCGAGCGCGATACTGGTGACAACGGCCACATCAGAGTCCACGATGTTAGTGGCATCAAGGCGACCGCCAAGACCCACCTCAAGAATAACCACATCTACCGCCTGCTGCTTAAACAATAGCAATGCGGACAGCGTTCCGTATTCAAAATAGGTTAAGGAAATATCACCACGGGCAGCCTCTATCTCTGCAAAGGAGGCGGTATGCAGGTCCTCCGGTAACTCTTCACCCTGAATGCGTACGCGCTCGGTGTAGCGCACCAGATGCGGCGAGCTATAAACCCCTACCCGGTATCCGTCCGCCATCAGCGTGGTTTCTAGCGTACGGCAGGTGGTGCCTTTGCCGTTGGTTCCGGCAACCGTGAACACCGTTGGCGCAGGTTTCAACACGTCCAGTTTAGCCGCAACTTTGCTGATGCGCTCAAGGCCCATATCGATGGTGGTGGAGTGAAGGTTTTCGAGATAGTAAAGCCACGTGGCCAGAGGCGACGTGGCTTGAGGGATAAGATCTTTTTCCATGATGCCCACTTAACATGCACATAAAGAAAAAGGGCAGAGCCTGCTGGCCTGCCCTTAGTGACGAATCAGGCCTCTTGACCCTGTTCCGGCGCTGGCGGAACCACAATCGGCTCGCGCGGCGCTTCCGGGTTTGGCGCCGGCAGATTCATAAACTTCGCCAGCACGCTCGCCAGCTTCAGGCGCAGCTCCGGGCGACGGACGATCATATCAATCGCGCCTTTTTCGATCAGGAATTCACTGCGCTGGAAGCCCGGCGGCAGTTTTTCACGCACGGTCTGCTCGATAACGCGAGGGCCAGCAAAGCCAATCAGCGCTTTCGGTTCGGCAATGTTCAGGTCGCCCAGCATCGCAAAGCTTGCCGACACGCCGCCCATGGTTGGGTCAGTCAGCACGGAAATGTACGGCAGACCACGCTCCTGCATTTTTGCCAGTGCGGCGCTGGTTTTCGCCATTTGCATCAGCGACATCAGCGCTTCCTGCATACGGGCACCGCCGGAAGCGGAGAAGCACACCATCGGGCAGTTGTCTTCCAGCGCCTGCTCAACGGCACGAACAAAACGCGCGCCGACCACAGAACCCATTGAGCCGCCCATAAAGGAGAACTCAAAGGCCGCCGCAACAACAGGCATACCGTGCAGGGTACCTTTCATTACTACCAGCGCGTCTTTCTCACCGGTCTCTTTTTGTGCCGTTGCAAGGCGATCTTTGTACTTTTTGGAATCACGGAACTTCAGCAAATCTTTTGGCTCAAGCTCACTGCCCAATTCCACCAGTGAGCCTTCGTCTAACAGGCTATGCAGGCGATCGCGGGCCGCCATACGCATGTGGTGGTCGCACTTAGGGCAAACGCCAAGATTGCGTTCCAGCTCGGCGCGGTACAGGACCTGGCCGCAGCTATCGCACTTGGTCCACACCCCTTCAGGGATGCTCGCCTTACGGGTGGGAGTAATATTGCTCTTATTGAGAATTCGTTCAATCCAGCTCATTGATGACCTTTCTGCTTGAACCTGGTCGATGCCAGTTTTTCTGCGGCAGTTTTCCCTGCCCCAGACCATAAATGGTGCTCATTAAAACACAACGGCCCGCGACTTTGGATAAAAAAGTGGTCGAACCGCTGCCGCGTATTATTTCGACTGCCGCGCCGCAGCGCGTTTGTGGCGAATAACTTCCACCACGCCGGGCAGAACAGACACCACGATTATCGCCACAATCAGCAGCTTCAGGTTTTCCTGTACCACAGGCAGGTTACCAAACAGATAGCCCGCGTAGGTGAACAGCAATACCCACAGCAGCGCGCCGACCACGTTATAGATCGCAAAATGGCGATAGGACATATGCCCCATCCCGGCGACAAACGGTGCGAAGGTTCGCACAATCGGCACGAAGCGCGCGAGGATAATCGTTTTTCCGCCGTGACGCTCGTAAAAAGCATGAGTTTTATCAAGATAACTGCGGCGGAAGATTTTTGAATTCGGATTACTGAACAACTTCTCGCCAAACAGCCGGCCGATAGTGTAGTTCACCGCATCGCCGATGATGGCGGCAATCACCATCAAAATGACCATGTAATGCACGTTCAGGTCGTTAGTTTCCAGCGAAGCCAGCGCGCCCGCCACAAACAGCAGCGAATCACCCGGTAAAAACGGCGTCACTACCAGCCCGGTTTCGCAGAACAAAATCAGGAACAAAATAGCGTAAACCCAGACGCCGTATTGTGCCACCAGCTCGGCCAAATGCACGTCGATATGCAAAATGAAGTCGATGATAAAACGGATGAAATCCATCAAAGTTTCCTTTCTTAAGCAGCAATCAGTCGGCTAAAAAAAGCTGCCCCATCGGGAGACGCGGCAGCGCAAAGTGGTCGGGATAATCCACCGACACCAGGTACAGCCCTTCCGCCTTCGCGGTAGCAGCAGCCTTGGTGCGGTCCTTCATTGCCAGCAGGTCAGCCATCCAGGTTTCAGCCTGGTTACCGCAGCCGACTTCCAGCAGGCTGCCGACGATATTGCGCACCATATGGTGAACAAACGCGTTGGCCTTAATGTCCACCACGATGTAAGCGCCGTAGCGGTTTACCGTAATGTGCATCATATTGCGCCACGGAGTGCGGGACTGGCACTGCACCGCACGGAACGAGGTAAAGTCATTCTCCCCCAACAGGCTCTGGGCGGCACGGTGCATTTTGTCCGCATCCAGAGGCAGGTGAAAATGCGTTACTCCCTGCTGTAAAACGGCCGGACGCAGCCGATGATTATAAATCACGTAGCGATAACGTCGGGCCGTGGCGCTAAACCGGGCGTGAAACTCGGCCGGCACATCTTTTACCCAACGAACGGCGATGTCACCAGGCAAATTCGTATTTACGCCCATCGTCCAGGCAGCATCTTTGCGCACCGCGCTGGTTTCAAAATGCACCACCTGGCCTGTGGCGTGAACGCCCGCATCGGTGCGCCCCGCGCAAAACACGTTAATCGGCTCATTGGCCACCTGAGACAGCGCTTTTTCCAGCTTTTCCTGCACGCTGCGCACTTCGTTCTGGCGCTGCCAGCCGTAATATTTACTGCCGTCGTACTCAATGCCGAGCGCGATTTTATGAAGCGGAATTTCGCTTAGCACTTCGGACATCAGTACATATACTCCTGCACCAGTTTCTCAGCGGTTTTTATCGCCATCAGCGCGCCGCCAAAGCGAACGTTATCGGCCACCGACCAGAACTGAATTTGCTCCGGCATGCCGTAATCGTTGTGCACACAGCCGATAGAAAGATGGCCGCTGCCGGACGCATCCGCAACCTGAGTCGGGAATTCGCCCTCTTCAGACAGCTCGATATCTTCTGCCTGAGCAAACGCATCACGGGCTTCTTCAGCCGCCAACGGACGCAGCGCTTCAAAATTAACCATCTGCGCGTGGCCGTAAAATACCGGCGACTGCACGATGCTTGCGGAGATCATCAGGCCGTCATCCTGCAAAATCTTACGCACCTCGTTCACCAGACGACGCTCTTCGCGCACGCTGCCTTCGGCATCCGGCACCAGCGGCAGCATGTTGAACGCTAGCTGGCGGCCAAACAGATCTTCTTCATCGATAGGAATACCGTTCAGCAAACGCGCGCTCTGCCCGGCAAGGGCGTCAACCGCCACTTTACCGCGAGCGGAGGCGGACAGCAGGCTGGTCACCTGAATGCGTGACAGGCCGCCCTGCTCGATCAGCGGTTTTAAGGCGCTCAGCAGCTGGCTGGTCAGGCTGTCCGCCACGGCAACCAGATTGCGGTTGCGGTAATCACTCAGTACATACGGGTTAACGTCCGGCACTACCAGCGGCACGTCCGGCTCCATAGCAAACAGGCCGCTGGAGTCGATAACCAGGCAGCCAGAATTGGTTGCTTCTTCCACGTATTGAGCAGACGCTTCAACGCCCCCGACGAAGAACGCAAGCTGGGCCTGAGTCCAGTCGAACTCTGCCGCGTCCTGCACCATTATGGTTTTGCCTTCATAACGCAGGTTTTCACCGGCGCTCTCGCTACGCGCCAGGGCATACAATTCACCAACCGGGAACTGACGTTCAGCAAGCAGTTCAAGCAAAGCTGAGCCTACGGCACCGGTGGCGCCTAAGATGGCAATATTCCAGCCTTCGGACATGTTGGTTTACTCCAGAAAATAAAACAGATACTCCCCGAAGCCGGGCCTCGGGGAGCCAGAAGATTAAACTTAGCGAAGCGGGTGATGAACCGCGCTAAAGCCCAGTTTTTGCAGCATGGCTGCCGCATCGGCATCATCGCACTGCACATAGAGCGATGACCACTCGCGGCGTTCGAGGTAGTTTTTACGCAGCTTGTCGAATTCGCCAGGCTGACCGGCTACCTTACGCAGTGGGGCATCGTCGCGGCGCACATCATACACCAGATGCACCAGTCTTTTGAGCGTCGGTTGATCGAGCGGACCGGCCAGAGTGATACGGCCAAACTCCGGCGCGGGCAGCAGTGAATCCAGCGCGACCTGTTGCGACTGACCGATGAAATCGCTAAAGGCTTCAAAGACCTGCGTCGTACCCCGAGCCTTGCCCTCAAGCGTGTAGCCCGCAATGTGTGAGGTGCCGATGTCCACCTTGCTCAGCAGCTCAACGTTGAGATCCGGCTCCGGCTCCCAGACGTCCAGCACAACGCTGAGATTCTGCCCTGCTTTTAAGCATTTCAGCAACGCGTTGTTGTCCACAACCGGGCCACGACAGGCATTAATCAGAATAGCGCCAGGCTTCAGGCGGCTAATCAGCGCCTCGTCCGCCAGATGCAGCGTTTTGTACTCACCGGATTTAAACAGCGGCGTATGGAAAGTGATGATGTCAGCTTCCTGCACCAGCGTTTCCAGCGAAATGAAATCGCCTTCGTCACCACGATCGGCACGCGGCGGATCGCACAGTAAAGTACGTACGCCCCAGGCTTCCAGGCGAGCCTGCAGACGAGAGCCTACGTTACCAACGCCAACGATGCCCACGGTGCGGTCTTTCAGTTCAAAACCATCGCGTTCGGCCAACATCAATAAGGAGGAGAACACATACTCAACAACGGCAATCGCGTTACAGCCAGGTGCGGCGGAGAATGCCACCCCGGCGCTTTGTAAATACGCTTCATCAACGTGATCGGTCCCGGCCGTTGCGGTACCAACAAATTTGATCCCTTTTCCTTCCAGCAGCCCGGCGTTCACTTTCGTGACCGAACGCACCATTAATGCGTCAGCATCCGTTAACGCATCGACCGGAATTGGGCGCCCCGGCACGGCGATAACCTCGCCCAAACGGCTAAAAAGATCGCGAGCGTAGGGCATATTTTCATCAACGAGGATTTTCACCTGAGTACCTGTCTGTTAATCGTCGAGATAAGGCCGGATAGTGTGCCATAATCTGACGTCCGGGCATAACGAACTATGCTCGTCATACTTCAAGCTGCAGGCGCGTTGGCTGCACCCGTTCACCCCAGTCACATAGTTAGCTATGCTCCTGGGGACTCACGGTCTTGCCGCCTTACTCGGTAAGCCTCGCCCCTTCGGGGTCAGCGCAATGCGCTGTTCAAAAAGACTTAAAGTCTTTTTGTCCTGCAGCCCGAATTATATAGAGCCTATTTGTTAATGTTTTGTCGTGTTTAAGGCGAGCTTAAGGATTTCACTATAATGCAACCCATTCAGGGCGCTACGCCGCGTCCTCCGGGGGAACCTCCCTCCGCGCCGTCTGCCGCCGGCGAACAACCGCTTTCTACCCAGCAACGTACCGTGCTGGAGCGTTTGATCACCCGGATCATTGCGCTTAGCCAGCAGCAAAGCGCCGAAGTCTGGGCCGGGCTGAAGCACGACCTGGGGATGAAAAACGATGCCCCCCTGCTGTCTCGCCATTTTCCGGCGGCCGAACAGAATCTCAGCCAGCGCCTGACCAGCGCGCAGACCACGCTCGCCACGCGCCAGATAATCCAACAGCTAACCGATTTGCTGCCGCAGGGCAACAACCGCCAGGCAGTGAGCGACTTTATTCGCCAGCAGTTTGGCCAGACGGCGCTTAGCCAGCTCACGCCGGACCAGTTAAAAACCGTGCTAACGCTGCTGCAAAATAACCAGCTAACCATTCCTCAGCCTCAGCAGCGCCCGGCAACCGATCGCCCGCTGCTGCCCGCCGAGCACAATAGCCTGAACCAGCTGGTCACCAAACTGGCCGCGGCAACAGGCGAGTCTGGTAAACAAATCTGGCAGTCTATGCTTGAGCTGTCTGGTGTGAAAACCGGTGAACCGATCCCGGCCAGACACTTTACCCTGCTGACCACCTGGCTACAGGCAAGGCAAACGCTGAACCATCAGCCTGCGCCAACGCTGCACAGCGTTCAGGCCGCACTTAAGCAGCCGCTTGAGCCACAGGAGTGGAAAGAGATGGTGGATTACAGCCAGCAGCGCTTCCAGGCCACGCCGCAGAGCGTCCTGACGGCGGCGCAGGTACAGGACATTCTTAACCAGGTGTTTTTAAAACGTGCAGAACGCCAGCCGGGCGCAACAGAAGTGCGGGATATCCAGCCCATCTACAACCCGATGTTCAGTGCGATTATCGAGCCGATAAAAGCGCTGAGCGCAAGGCCCGGACTGGCGCTGATTGCACTGGTCGTGGTGATGATTTTACTCTGGTTGGTGATATAGCGCTCTCAAGGCTGGCTTTTAGTCAGATTTCCGTTCAACTTTCCCGAGAGATATCTTTCGCTCCGCCGCTATTCCGTTCACCCATAAATCTGTTTTCCCTATAAGTTCCCAGCACGGTGAACGTGTGAGGGGGAAATACGCCATTCCCCCTCACAACCCCCGGCGCCCGGCGAGCTCATCGCCGCTAAAGCGGTAAACCCACCGGTTATCACCCAAACATTCGGGGTCGTTCGCGATTCGTTCCCGACGATCGCTCTCTTTCGCTGCTCCCGGCAGCTCAACCCCGCCTGAGTTGGGTCATAACCGGGGGCGATGAGAGCCGGGGACAAGGGCGTGGCTGTGAGACTTGCAGCGACTGTGACGCTCTGTGTAGCTACGGGTTTGAAGCGAGGCTCGGTTCCGGCTTAAATCGCCTCCGTTTTCTCTCCGACTGGCCAGGGTCCGGACGTCGGGAACGGCCGGAGGCTGAGAGCGTCAGGAACGCGTCTCAGCCGACCCAGGACTGGGAGATAAAACGGAGGTTTGCCGCTTCAGCGGTCGATTTATTTGGCCGGGAGTCCGGGGTCTCGGGGGAATGACGGTGATTCTCCCGAGACGTTCACCGATACAGTGGCTAAATATGAAACAGCGCTGGAAGTGAACGGAATATTAACCAGCCCTGCATAATCGTCGGTATTGGCGTCTAAGAAACAGCCCCGTATGGAGAAGAAGGCAATCAATACCCCGCGGTTAAATCATCCACTGAACGCGGATCGGACGCGCCATACAGCTTCCCATCGGGCGCAATCATAATGCTCTGCGTGCTGCCCATCGCGGCCTTCACCTCGACGTTCTGCCCCTTCTCTTTCAGCAGCCTCAGCGTATCCGGGCTAAAGCCCTTCTCCACCCGCAGCTCGTCCGGCAGCCACTGGTGATGGAAGCGAGGCGCGTTGGTCGCTTCCGCCACGTTCATGCCAAAATCGATGCTGTTAACCACCATTTGCAGCACGGTGGTGATGATGCGGCTCCCGCCCGGACTGCCGGTCACCAGCCAGGTTTTCCCGTCTTTTACGACGATGGTTGGTGACATAGAAGAGAGCGGACGCTTATGCGGCCCTACTGCGTTAGCTTCTCCCCCCACCAGCCCGTAAACGTTCGGCACGCCCGGTTTGGCGGAGAAATCATCCATCTGGTTGTTCATCAGGATGCCGGTGTTACCGGCGACAATCCCGGTGCCGAAGGTGGTATTCAGCGTATAAGTCACCGCCACCGCATTGCCGTCTTTATCCACAACCGAGAAATGCGTGGTCTGGTTGCTCTCATACGGGGCCAGGTTGCCCGGCTTGATTTCGCTCGACGGGCGAGCCTTGTTGATATCAATTTTCCCGGCCAGCGATTTTGCATAGGCCTTGCTGGTCAGCGCCTGCCACGGCACCTTCACGAAATCCGGGTCACCGAGATATTCCGAGCGATCCGCGTAGGCATATTTTTCCGCTTCGGCCATGATTTGCAGCGTGTCCGCGCTGCCAAAGCCGTATTTCGCCAGATCGAAGTTTTCGAGGATATTGAGGATCTGCACGATGTGGATCCCGCCGGAGGACGGAGGAGGCATGGAATACACTTCATAGCCACGGTATTCGCCGCTGACGGGCTTACGCTCAATCGCCTTGTAGTTGGCTAAATCCGCCTTGCTTATCAGCCCACCGTTCTTTGCCATCTCTTCGGTAATCTGGTCGGCAATCGCCCCTTTATAGAAGGCATCAGGCCCCTGCTCGGCAATCATCTCGAGGCTTTTCGCGAGATTGGCCTGCACCAGCTTGTCGCCTTTCTGCAGCGGCTCTCCGTCCGCTTTCCAGAAAATAGCCTTGCTGTTGGCGTGATTCGGGATCACTTCCGCGCCGTACTGTTTAAGGTCATCTGCCAGCGCATCGTTAACAATGATGCCGTCCCGCGCCAGCGTAATCGCGGGCTGCACCACTTTGTTTAGCGGCATGGTGCCGTATTTTTCCAGCGCCAGGCTAAACCCGGCCACCGTGCCTGGGGTACCGGAGGCGAGGTGCGACGTCAGCGACTTCTTGCTGTCGGCATTGCCTTTATCGTCGAGGAACATATCCCGACTGGCCTTTTCCGGTGCCATTTCACGGAAGTCGATAGCGGTCGTTTTGCCGTCTTTGGTGCGCAGCATCATAAAACCGCCGCCGCCGATGTTGCCCGCCTGCGGGTGCGTGACCGCAAGGGCATAACCTACGGCGACCGCAGCATCCACCGCGTTACCGCCCTGCTTTAAAATATCGACGCCAACCTGAGTCGCCGCCGCATCCACCGAAGCTACCATGCCGTGCTCAGCGCGCACCGGATGGTAAACATCCATTTCCACGCCATAAGAGACCGGCGGAGGAGCGGCAATCACCGTCAAGCACAGCCCGATTGTCAGGGCCGGAATGGCAACCCAGCGCAAAATTTTCAACTGCTTTATCATCGTTATATCCTCATTTACCCGGGGAAAGTCCCCGCTTAATCCTGGTTCACAAATCCGAAATAATCATCGTGATGAAGGAAACCGAGTAAACTTAGAGGAACCCCTGATGGGAGGAGATAACGATGAAAAAGGTATGGCTTCTGGCAGCCTTGCTGCCGCTAACCGCGCTCGCACAGCCGCTCAACACCACCAACAACCCTAACCAGCCGGGCTATCAGAACCCGAGCCAGCAGCGGATGCTGACGCAGATGCAAACGCAGCAATCCCAGCAGCAGGGGATGTTAAAACAGCAGATACAAACGCAGAGCAAGCTACAGCAACAGCAGCTTCAGACGCAGTTGAACAACAATCAGCAGCGCGTCCTGCAGTCGCAGCCAGGCATAAGCCAGCAGCCGTTGCCGAACACCAATGGTGGGATGCTAAAAGGAAATAACGGCGGCATGCTGAAGCAAAGTGGTTCAACGCTGCCGCCGCCGGTCACGCCGTAAGGCGTTATGCGGAGAAGTTCGGACCTATCTCGTCGATGCGATCGGTACAGATAGCATCGACGCCCCACTGTAGCAGCACGGCCGCGCGGTGGGGAACGTTCACGGTATACACCAGAATGTACAACCCGGCGGCTTTCAGCGCCTTCACCCGAGCCTCATCCAGCAGCTGATGGTTCAGGTGAATAGACACGCACTGTAAGCGGGTGGTCAGTTCCTGCCAGTCATCACGCCATTCATCCAGCAGCAGGCCACGAGGCAGTTCAGGTGCAGCAAGCTGGGCGGCTTCCAGGGCTTCAATCTCGAAAGAAGAAAGCAGCGGTGCCGTTTGCCCGGCCCACAGTTCCCGAGCCGCCAGAGCGACCACTTTCCCGGTTTCTGTTTCCAGCCCGGTGGTTGGTTTAATCTCGATATTTGCCATCATGCCGTGCTGCTTACAACGCTCAGCCACCTGAGAAAGCAGCGGCAGCGGCTCGCCGGCAAATTCGCGGCTAAACCAGCTTCCGGCGTCGACTTTCAGCAGTTTGTCCCAGGCCAGCTCGCCGGCAATTCCCCAGCCGTTGCTGGTGCGTTCGAGCGTGTCGTCGTGCAGCAGGAAGATTTGCCCGTCACGCGAAAGCTTAGCGTCAAACTCGATCATCGTGTGGCCGTAACGTGCCCCGACGTCGATTGCCGCGAGGGTATTTTCCGGTGCCAGCTTACCGCCGCCACGATGGGCGACGATTTTTGGATAAGGCCAGTTGCTCATAAACGTTGTCCGTTTTTGCCATCAAAGAAGTGCAGATGTTCTTCCGGCAGATGAACCCAAAGCGTCGTCCCCGGCTGCGGACGTTCCTGATGCCCAAGGCGGATCACCACCTTTTGACCACCCCAGCGACCGTGTACCAGGTTATCCGCACCCAGCATTTCAAGGGTTTCCACGACGATCGGTATGCCACCGGCTTCCTGAGAGCTTATCGCAATATGTTCCGGGCGGATACCCAGCGTCATCGGGCGGCCAACCCACTGCAGGCGCTGGCTACCCATCGGCAGCGCATCGCCGCCGTTCAGCTCAAAGCGTGAACCGTCAATGCTGATGTTTCCATCCAGCAGGTTCATCGCCGGTGAGCCAATAAAGCTTGCCACAAAGCGGCTGGCCGGGCGCTCGTAAACTTCAACCGGCGTGCCAATCTGCTCCGCTACGCCTTTGTTCATGACCATCACACGCTGGGCGAGGGTCATCGCTTCCACCTGGTCGTGCGTCACGTACAAACTGGTGGTTTTCAGGCGGCGGTGAAGCTGTTGAAGTTCAAGGCGCATCTGCACACGCAGTTTGGCATCAAGGTTGGACAGCGGTTCGTCGAACAGGAATACCGCCGGGTCACGCACGATGGCGCGCCCCATGGCGACACGCTGACGCTGGCCGCCGGAAAGCTCGCGCGGACGGCGGGTCAACAGCGCATCCAGTTCCAGAATACGGGCAGCTTCCAGCACCTTCAGACGGATCTGTTCTTTGCCCAGGCCACGGATTTTCAGGCCCCAGGCCATGTTCTCTTCTACCGTCATGTGCGGATAGAGGGCGTAGTTCTGGAACACCATCGCGATACCGCGCTCTTTGGGTTCCATGTCGGTGACGCGCTGGCTGTCAATCCAGATATCGCCGCTGGTCACCTGCTCCAGCCCGGCCACCATACGCAGCAGCGTAGATTTACCGCAGCCGGAAGGCCCGACCATCACGATGAACTCGCCGTCCGCAACGTCAACCGTCAGCGGCTGAATGACCTGGGTTTTACCGTCCCAGCTCTTGGTTACTGCCTGTAATTTTAAACCAGCCATGAAAGATTCCTACTTCTCACTGTCCACTAAGCCACGCACGAAGGCGCGCTGCATAACTAAAACGATAACAACCGGTGGGACAAGCGTCAGCAGCATCGCTGCCATGACCTGGTTCCACTGCGTGACGCCATCACCGCTGGCAATCATGCCCTTGATCCCCGCCACGGCGGTGCCGAGGTCAGCATCGGTGATAATCAGCAGCGGCCAGAGATACTGGTTCCAGCCGTAGATAAAGGTGATCACGAACAGCGCCGCCAGGTTGGTTTTGGACAGCGGCAGCACGATGTCGAAGAAAAAGCGCATCGGCGAGGCGCCGTCGATGCGGGCCGCTTCCATCAGCTCGTCTGGCAGCGTCATGAAAAACTGGCGAAACAGGAACGTGGCCGTGGCCGACGCCATCAGCGGCAGCGTCAGGCCGGTGTAGCTGTCGAGCATTTTCAGGTTAGAGATAACCTCAACCGTCGGAAAAATACGCACTTCGACCGGCAGCATCAGGGTGATAAAGATCATCCAGAAGAATAGGTTACGCAGCGGGAAGCGGAACCAGACGATGGCGAACGCCGACAGCATCGACACGGCGATTTTACCGATGGTGATCACCAGCGCCATCACCGTGCTGTTAAACAGCATGCGGCTGAACGGCGCGCTGTTGACCGCCACGCCGTGGGTCCAGATGTCGCTAATGTTTTCCCACAGATGGGAGCCAGGGATAAGCGTCATCGGCGTGTCGAATACCGCTTTGTTATCCAGCGTCGCGGCAACAAACGCCACGTACAGCGGGAACAGAATGACGATGATGCCCAGAATCAGCATGGTGTGGCTGAAGATAGTCAGCCCGCGACGGTTCTCAATCATTGGTAGCGCACCTTACGTTCAACGAAGCGGAACTGAACCACCGTCAGGACGATCACCAGCAGCATCAGCACCACCGATTGTGCCGCCGAGGAAGAGAGATCCAGCCCGGCAAACCCTTCGCGATAAATCTTGTAGATAAGCGTGGTGGTTGCCTGCACCGGGCCACCGCCGGTTGCCGCGTCAATCACCGGGAAGGTGTCGAAGAAGGCATACACCAGGTTCACCACCAGCAGGAAGAAGCTCACCGGGGCGATAAGCGGCAGCGAAATAAAGAAGAAGCGGCGCACGGGGCCAGCTCCATCAATCGCTGCGGCTTCCACCAGTGAGCGTGGGATCGACTGCAGGGCGGCGAAGAAGAACAGGAAGTTGTAGCTGATCTGCTTCCACACGGAGGCGAACACCACCAGGAACATTGCCTGGCCGCTGTTTTGCGCGTGGTTCCAGTTATAGCCAAACTCTTCCAGCACGTGGGTAATCAGCCCGCGCCCTGGGTTGAACAGGAAGATCCACAGCACCGCGGCAATGGCGGGCGCGACGGCGTAGGGCAGCAGCATCAGCGTCTGATAGAGACGGCTGCCGCGCACCACATAATCCACCAGAGCGGCAAAGAACAGCGAAACCAGCAGGCCGCTGCCCGCCACCAGGCCACTGAAGATCATGGTGGTGTAGAAAGAGTCCAGATAGTAGCTATCGTGGAACAGCTGCACGAAATTATCCAGGCCAACAAAGTGGCTGGACAGACCAAACGGGTCAAGGTTTTGCAGCGAGTACCAGAGGGCTTCGCCCGCCGGCCAGATAAAGAAAATGACGGTGATGATCAGCTGCGGCAGGACCAGCGCATAGGGTAGCCAACTTGAACGGAACACCGGGCGAGATGATGACATAGGGTTACTCGATTAATGTTATTACAGGCGGTGCTTTGCCCCTCAGCACAACGCTCTCCTTTGACAAAGAGCGCCGTACTCTGTTCTCTCCCTTTCGGGAGAGAACAAGGGTAGAACTTAAGACTTGGTAGACTGCTCGAAGCGACGCAGCAGCTGGTTACCACGCTCAACGGAAGCGTCCAGCGCCTGCTGAGGCGTTTTCTTACCGGTCCAGACAGACTCCAGCTCTTCGTCAACCACGGTACGGATCTGAGGCATGTTGCCCAGACGCAGGCCTTTGGTGAACGGCAACGGTGGCTTGTTCAGCATCTGGCGAGTGGCGGTATCCGCACCCGGGTTCTTGTCGTAGAAGCCTTCTTTACGAGTCAGGTCGTAAGCGGCGGTGGTGATCGGCAGGTAGCCGGTTTTCTGGTGCCATTCAGCGGCGATTTCTGGCTTAGCCAGGAACTGCATGAACTCGGCCACGCCGGTATAGGTAGGCTTGTCTTTGCCCTGCATCACCCACAGGCTTGCACCGCCGATGATGGCGTTCTGTGGAGCGCCTTTCACGTCTGCGTCGTAAGGCATCATGCCTACGCCGTAGTTGAATTTCGCGTACTGACGGATGTCAGCCAGGGAGCCGGAAGACGCGGTAGTGATCGCGCAGTCGCCGTTGTAGAACTTCTCGGTGGACTCGTCTTTACGCCCGTAATAGGTGAAGTCGCCTTTCTTGTTCATCGCTTCCAGCAGGGCAATGTGTTTCACCTGCTCAGGTTTGTTGAACTCCAGAACTGCGTCAGTGCCGTCAAAGCCGTTGTTTTTGGTCGCAAACGGCAGGCCGTGCCAGGCGCTGAAGTTCTCCAGCTGGATCCAACCCTGCCAGCCGCTGGCGTAGCCGCACTTCATGCCCGCTGCGCGCAGTTTGGCGCTGTAGTCGGCCACATCCTGCCAGGTTTTAGGCGGCTGATCCGGGTTCAGGCCAGCTTTCTTGAAAGCGTCTTTGTTGTAGTACAGCACCGGAGTGGAGCTGTTGAAAGGCTGGGACAGCAGGTGGCCCGTTTTGGAATCGGTGTAGTAACCGGCAACGGTCGGCACAAACTGAGACTCGTCGAAGCTGATACCCGCATCTTTGAACACTTCGTAGACCGGCTTGATAGCTTTAGAAGCCATCATGGTCGCGGTGCCGACTTCATACACCTGCAGGATGGCCGGGGCGTTACCGGAACGGTATGCCGCGATGCCCGCCGCCAGGCTCTGTTCGTAGTTGCCTTTATAAACCGGCACAATTTTGTAATCAGGGTGCGTTTCGTTGAAACGGTTTGCCAGAGAATCCACTTCTTTACCCAGTTCCCCGTCCATTGAATGCCAGAAAGGAATCGTGGTAACGGCCATCGCCTGGGAGGCAAATGCCAGACCAAGCGTCAGCGCTAAAGCTGTGTGTCGTAACGATGTCATTCGGTTATCTCTCTTGTTGTGCCGGATGCGCGAAATCACGCGTTTTATGCTCGCGAGGTAACATGACACGCTCGAATGACAGAAAAATAACGGCTGGATGACAGAATAGTTACAGCGGAGTGAATGAAATGTTTCGTCGTCGACGGGAGATATATTTTCTTTCTGCCTGCAGGGGGCTACTTCTTATACACATTTTCCTTCCAACATCTTCCGGGGGAGATCTGTCGCTCCGCAGTTATTCCGTTCACCCATAGATCGGTTTTTCCTGCACGTTCCCGGCACGGTGAACGTGCCAGGGAGATTACGCCATCTCCCTGGCAACCCTGGCGCCCGGCGAGCTCATCGCCGCTGAAGCGGTAAACCCACCGGCTATCACCCTAACATTCGGGGTCGTTCGCGATTCGTTCCCGACGATCGCTCTCTTTCGCTGTTCCCGACAGCTCAACCCCGCCTGAGTTGGGTCATCACCGGGGACGATGAGAGCCGGGAACAAAGGCGTCGCTGTAGGGCTTGTAGCAACTTTAACGTTCAGCGTGGCGATAAGCATGAAGCGAGGCTCGGTTCCGGCTTAAATCGCCTCCGTTTTCTCTCCGACTGGCCAGGGTCCGGCCGTCGGGAACGGCCGGAGGCTGAGAGCGTCGGGAGCGCATCTCAGCCGACCCAGGACTGGGAGATAAAACGGAGGTTTACCGCTTGCGGCGATTTATTTGGCCGGGAGTCCGGGGTCTCGGGGGAATGACGGTGATTTCCCCGAGTCGTTCACCGTTACGGTGGCTGCATGTAAAGCTGCAATTGAAGTGAACGGAACATTAGCCGAACTTTCATAGAACATATTGTAGCTAAGGAACAGCCCACAGGGAGAGGGTGCAAACAAAACGGGGTTGCCTGATGCCCTCACCCCGCCCCTCTCCCACAGGGAGAGGGTGCAAACAAAAAAACGGCAACCGAGGTTGCCGTTTCGCTTTTATTAGCCGCCCAGATAAGCGCTTCTTACTGCCTCATTCGCCAGCAGCGCATCGCCGGTATCTTCCAGCACCACGTGACCGTTTTCCAGCACGTAGCCCCGATCGGCCAGCTTCAGCGCCTGGTTTGCGTTCTGCTCGACGAGGAAGATGGTCATCCCTTCGCTGCGCAGCTGCTCGATGGTGTCGAAGATTTGCTGGATGATGATCGGCGCTAACCCCAGCGACGGTTCATCTAACAGTAACAGACGCGGTTGGCTCATGAGCGCCCGGCCAATCGCCAGCATCTGCTGCTCACCACCAGACATGGTGCCCGCCCGCTGAATACGGCGCTCGTACAGGCGCGGGAACAGATCGTAGACGCGCTTAATGCGGTCCTGGAACTGGTCGCGCTCGGCAAAAAAGCCGCCCATCGCCAGGTTCTCTTCTACCGTCATGCGGGAGAAAACGCGGCGCCCTTCCGGCACAATCGCTACGGCCTCACGCATGATGCGCGCGGTATGCCAGTCTGTAATATCCTTGCCATCAAACACAATGCGACCGCTAGTGGCGCGAGGGTCACCGCAAAGCGTCCCGAGCAGCGTGGTTTTCCCCGCGCCGTTAGCGCCGATGAGCGTAACAATTTCGCCTTGTTTGATATGCAGACTGACGTCGTGCAGCGCCTGGATTTTCCCGTAGTGGGCGCTCACCTTGTCAAACGACAGCATTACATTTTCCATCTTAAGCCTCACCCAGATAGGCGCGAATGACGTCAGGGTTGTTGCGGATTTGCTCCGGCGTGCCGTTGGCTAACGGCGTTCCCTGGTTCACCACGTAGATACGGTCAGAAATCCCCATGACCAGCTTCATGTCATGCTCAATCAGCAACACCGTGGTGTTGTGGTGATTACGCAGCTCCATGATCAGCTCATCCAGCTCATGGGTTTCTTTCGGGTTAAGGCCGGCGGCAGGTTCGTCCAGCATCAGGATCTCCGGCTGGGTCACCATGCAGCGAGCAATCTCAAGGCGGCGCTGGTCGCCATAGGCAAGGTTACTCGCCTGGCGGTTAGCGTGCTCCAGCAGTCCGATACGCTCAAGCCAGGTTGCCGCTCTGTCCAGCGCTTCGCTCTGGGCGCGGCGGAAGCCAGGGGTTTTCAGCAGTCCGGAGAAAATACCGGTTTTCAGCTGCTGATGCTGGGCCACCAGCAGGTTCTCAATCACCGTCATCTCGCGGAACAGGCGCACGTGCTGAAAAGTACGCACCACACCCATACACGCAATCTGCTGGCCGGGTAAGCCTTCCAGATGCTGGTCACGCAGCATAATGGTGCCGCCGGTCGGCTTATAGAAGCCGGTCAGGCAGTTAAACACCGTGGTTTTACCGGCCCCGTTCGGGCCGATAAGCGAAACAATTTCCTGGGGATGCAGCTCGAGCGAGACATTGTTGACAGCCAGCAGGCCGCCGAAACGCATCATCAGACCGCTTACGGATAACAATGGCTGACTCATGCCTGCTCTCCTTTCACGACTTGTTCTTTCTTCAACTTCAGGTGCGGGCGCGTCATCGGCAGCAGGCCCTGCGGACGCCAAATCATCATCAGCACCATCAGGCCGCCGAGCACCAGCATGCTGTACTCGTTCAGGTCACGCATCAGCTCGCGGGAAACCACCAGCAGGATGGCGGCAAGAATAACCGCAAACTGCGAGCCCATCCCGCCCAGCACCACAATCGCCAGCACAAACGCCGACTCGGCGAAGGTGAACGATTCCGGGCTGACAAAGCCCTGGCGCGCGGCAAACAGCGTCCCGGCAAAGCCCGCAAACGCGGCGCTGATGGTGAACGCGGTCAGCTTAATGCGGGTTGGGTTCAGGCCCAGCGAGCGGCAGGCGATTTCATCTTCGCGCAGCGCTTCCCAGGCACGACCCAGCGGCATACGCAGCAGGCGGTTAATCACAAACAGCGACAGCACCACCAGCAGCAATGCGACCAGATAAAGGAAGATAACCCTGTCGCTCGGGTCATAGGCCACGTTGAAGAAGTTGCTGAAAGTATCCCACCCGCCTTCACGCGCCGTGCGGCTAAATTCAAGGCCGAAGAAAGTCGGTTTTGGGATCTGGCTTATGCCGTTAGGGCCACCGGTAATCTCGGTATTGTTCAGCAGCAGGATACGGACAATTTCGCCGAAGCCCAGCGTCACGATCGCAAGATAGTCACCGCGCAGGCGCAATACCGGGAAGCCAAGCAGGAAGCCCGCAGCGGCAGCGACCAGGCCCGCCAGCGGCAGGCAGGTCCAGAAGCCCAGGCCGTAATAGTGGTTCAGCAGCGCAAAGGTGTAGGCGCCGATGGCGTAGAAACCGCCGTAGCCCAGCACCAGCAGGCCGGACAGCCCCACCACCACGTTCAGCCCCAGGCCGAGGATGATGTAAATCATGGTTAACGTAGCAATGTCTACGGTGTCGCGTGAAACCAGGAATGGCCAGGCAACAGCCGCAACCAGCAGCGCCACCAGGAACAGTTTCTGCTTAACCGTTGAGCCATCCAGCGCCGGCAGCACAAACTTCGGCCCGGACACTTTCTTCATGCCCTTCTGGAAAAGCGGGCGCAGCAGCTGGAACACCAACACCGCCGCCGTGCCGATAAACACCCATTCCCAGCGCACGGAAGGCGCGCTGTTAACCACCAGTTTGGTGCCGTCCAGGCTCAGCTGAACGCCCATAAATACCGATGCTAAAACGAAGAACATAGCCGCGGAGAGCAGCGAAAAGACAACATGCATCGGTTTCATACTTTCTCAACCTCCGGACGCCCCAGGATCCCGGTAGGCATCACCAGCAGCACCACAATCAGCAGCGCGAAGGAGACGACGTCTTTATATTCCGTGCTCAGATAGGCAGAGGTCAGCGCTTCAGCCACGCCGAGGATCAGGCCGCCAATCATCGCGCCAGGAATACTGCCGATACCGCCAAGTACCGCCGCAGTAAAGGCTTTCATGCCCGCCATAAAGCCGATGTACGGGTTGATAACACCGTAGAACTGGCCAAGCAGCACGCCAGCCACCGCCGCCATCACCGCACCAATGACAAAGGTCAGAGAGATTACGCGGTCGGTGTTAATACCGAGCAGGCTGGCCATTTTCAGGTCTTCAGCACAGGCGCGGCAGGCGCGGCCCATACGGGAATAACGAATGAACAGCGTCAGCGCCAGCATAGCGAGGAAAGTCACCACCCAGATAACCAGCTGCATGGTGGTAATGGTGGCAGTGAAATTCTCGCTTGCCCCCACAATCCACTGGCCGTTAAACAGGCTTGGCAGCGCGATGTCGCGCGAGCCTTCCGTCAGGCTGACGTAGTTTTGCAGGAAGATGGACATCCCGATGGCGGAAATCAGCGCAATCAGGCGCTTGGAGTTGCGCACTGGCTTATAGGCTACGCGTTCAATGCTCCATCCATAGGCGCTGGCGATGATAATCGCACCGATAAAGCCTGCGCCCACCAGCATCCAGCCCACATCAATTCCGAGCATCATTAGCGCGGCGATGATCATGAAAGAGACGTAGCTGCCGATCATATACACTTCACCGTGGGCGAAGTTGATCATGCCAATAATGCCGTACACCATCGTATAGCCGATGGCGATCAGCGCATAGGTACTGCCCAGCGTGACGCCGTTAAACATCTGCTGAAGGAAGTAGAGAAACTGCTCGGACATAACTTAACCTTTCCAAACCCGCACGGGCGGGATATTGAATCCACTCTAAATAATTCGAGTCGCAGGAAGGCGGCAAGCTTGCTCATCCTCAGGAGCATACATAAGTATGTGACTGAGGTGAGCAAGCGCAGCCAACACACCTGCGGCTCGAAGTATGACGAGTGGTTGCCTTATTTGGCGACGGTGGACGACCCATCGGCGTGCCACTGGAAGACACCAAA
This sequence comes from Cedecea sp., assembly GCF_036500665.1. Classification (NCBI taxonomy): domain Bacteria; kingdom Pseudomonadati; phylum Pseudomonadota; class Gammaproteobacteria; order Enterobacterales; family Enterobacteriaceae; genus Cedecea; species Cedecea sp. The sequence goes on along the minus strand of NZ_DASYBS010000014.1, from coordinate 42,569 downwards.
TTCAAATCCTTTCAGATCGCCTTTCTCATCCCAGTTCAGCGGCCCAATTACGGTGTTCGCACCGTGTGCTTTTAAATCTTTCACCAGCGCAGCAGGATCTTTGCTGCCGCTGCGATCCATAGCGGTCGCCAGAGACTGTACCGCCGCGTAGGTGATCCACACGTACGGGCCGCTCGGGTCTTTCTTCGCCGCTTTCAGTTCATCAACGATAGCTTTGTTGCCAGGCTCCTGGTCGTAGCGCTTAGGCATGGTGACCAGCATCCCTTCACCCGCCGGGCCCGCGATATTGGACAGTGAAGCGTTACCCACGCCTTCTGGCCCCATAAACTGGGTTTTCAGGCCAACGGCACGTGCCTGGCGCAGGATCTGCCCCATTTCGGGGTAGTAGCCGCCGTAATAAACGAAGTCGATGTTTTCTTTCTGCAGGCGCGCGACCAGGGTGGAGAAGTCTTTGTCCCCGGCGGTGATCCCGTCGAAGAACACGATGTTAGCGCCGCCTTTTTTCAGGCCGTCCTGCACGGAACGCGCCAGGCCTTCGCCGTACTGCTGCTTATCGTGGATGATAGCGATGCGCTGCGGCTTAACGTGCTCCAGAATATATTTGGACGCCGTTGGGCCCTGGGAGGAGTCGAGGCCAGCGGTACGCATGATCATGCCGTAGCCGCGCTGGGTCAGCTCAGGGTTGGTCGCACCCGGGGTTATCATCAGGATGCCTTCATCTTCATAGATGTCGGAAGCCGGCTGGGTGGAAGAAGAGCAAAGGTGACCGATAACGTACTTCACGCCATCGTTAACGATTTTGTTGGCAACCGCTACGGCTTGTTTAGGATCGCACGCGTCGTCATATTCAACGCCGACCAGCTTATCGCCTTTGATCCCGCCTTTGGCGTTGATGTCTTTGATAGCCTGGCGCGCACCGTTAAATTCCATGTCGCCCCACTGCGCTACCGGGCCTGACATTGCCCCGACAACAGCCACTTTAATGTCTCCAGCGGTTGCCGCGTGAGACACAGCCAACGCCACCAGCCCGGCCAGTAATGTCTTCGCGTTCATCTTCATTCGTTCCATCCCCATAACGTGGTTAAAAAGCACGCAGTACTTTTTATAATCAATGACCATTTTTATCAGTGCCTTGAAGGAGTTAGCGGTAAAATTTACAATTTATCAGGCTAAACTCCCTATTTTTCAGGCGATTAAGTAGAGATAATATTCTGTATTTCGCCATAGTTAAACAAAAAAAAGCACCAAAATCAGCATAAAATAGTGGTACAAAGAGCCGAACAATTCACTGGATTTTAGTGCTTTATCCTGGTCACGATTCAATCTGCCGCGTTTAAGGCTGGCTTACCTTTGCGACAAAAAGCAATCAACTGCTGAACGGCATAAAAAAGATAAAGCGTCTGAGGCAAATAAATTGGTTACACTCGTGGTTTTCCCGCTTTTTGGTTAGGTCACTTATGAAACTCACCATCATTCGTCTGTTTGAGTTTAGCGCTCAGGATAAAATTGACCTCGGCAAGATCTGGCCGGAATACTCCAGCGGTTCGCTAACGCTTAGCGACAACGAAAGGATCTATGCGGCTAAATTTAACGATCGCCTGCTCGGCGCGGTTCGCGTGACGCTCACAGGCGATGCCGGGGCGCTGGATTCACTGCGAGTGCGCGAAATTACCCGCCGCCGCGGCGTAGGGCAGTATCTGCTGGAAGAGGTGATGCGGGATAACCCAGCGATAACCCACTGGTGGCTGGCGGATGTTGGCGTAGAGGATCATTCCGTGATGACGGCGTTTATGCTGGCTTCCGGGTTCCGCGAGCAGAGCGGCGGTTGGGGGAAATAAACTGCCCTCACCCCGATCCTCTCCCAAAGGGAGAGGGAGTAAACACTAAAACGGCAACCCAGGGTTGCCGTTTGCGGTTTATTTTGCGTCGGTGGCCGTGCCGTTGGCATGCCAGGTAAATACGCCGAACTCAAAGCCTTTCAGGTCGCCCTTCTGATCCCAGGACAGCGGCCCCATCACGGTATCCACGGTCGCCCCTTTCAGGTACTTGGAGATTGCAGCCGGATCTTCGCTCTGGTTCAGGCCAGCAGCCAGCGACTGCAGCGCCGCGTAGGTTGTCCAGACGAACGCGCCGCTTGGATCCTGTTTCTTGGCTTTGATGGCGTCCACAATTGATTTGTTGGCAGGAACCTGATCGTAGTTCTTAGGCTTGGTCACCAGCAGGCCTTCTGCGGAATCCCCGGCAATGTTAGACAGGGAAACGTTCGCCACGCCTTCCGGCCCCATGAACTGGGTTTTCAGGCCAGCGGCGCGGGACTGACGCAGGATCTGCCCCATTTCCGGGTGGTAACCACCGTAGTAAACGAAGTCGATATTTTCTTTCTTCAGGCGAGCAACCAGCGTAGAGAAATCTTTCTCACCGGCGGTGATACCGTCGAAGAAGACCACGTTAGCGCCACCTTTTTTCAGGCCGTCCTGCACGGAACGCGCCAGACCTTCGCCGTACTGCTGCTTATCGTGGATAACGGCAATGCGCTTAGGCTTCACGTGTTCCAGAATGTATTTCGCTGCGGTTGGGCCCTGGTCGGAGTCCAGGCCAGTGGTACGCAGAGTCAGCTTATAGCCACGCGCGGTCAGCTCCGGGGCAGTAGCCGCCGGGGTGATCATCAGAATGCCTTCGTCTTCGTAGATATCAGACGCTGGCTGAGTAGAAGAAGAGCACAGGTGACCGATAACGTACTTGATGCCGTCGTTCACCACTTTGTTGGCAACCGCTACCGCTTGTTTCGGGTCACAGGCATCGTCATATTTCGTGATAACCAGTTTGTCGCCTTTGATCCCGCCTTTAGCGTTAATGTCGGCCACCGCCTGCTCGGCACCGGTGAATTCCTGGTCGCCGTATTGCGCAACCGGCCCAGACATTGCCCCTACTACCGCGACCTTAATATCTTTTGCCATCGCCGCGTGGCTCATTGCCAGTGCAATGCATCCTGCCAGTAAGGCTTTACCCGTCATTTTCATCCTGAGAGTCCCCATTGTTATGGTTATTGAATTTGTTGTGTTGTTGTTTGTTAGCGCATTATTCTGTTTGTAGGTATAAGAAAAGCATATGACAGCTAACTTAAGGGCGACAGCCGGCGCTACGGCAGCACACTATGCTAAACATAGCGCCATTTGCGATAATTTGGAAAGACATATTTGAAGGTTAGATAACGGGAATGTGACAAAAAAATAACCGCGCCGGAATGCCTCCAGGCGCGGGGGAGCAAGCATCAAAATCACCAGCCCGCAGGCAGGTATCCCAGAGCGGAAGCAACCGCATAAACGGCACTGCAGAGGTAAAGCAACACAATGAAAATCTGAATCAGCGGATGGGTCATAAACGGCGGGCAGGTCCAGCCCGGCGTGACATCACCGCTGCGACGAGCGCCTTTAATCATCAGAATCGGCATAATCGACAAAATCACGCCGCTGAACACGCCGGCAAAATAGAGCGCATTCACGAACGACACCAGCCCGCTGTAGGCCAGCACGAAAGGCGGAATCGCCACCACCAGCAGCACCAGGAAACGCTTCAGGGAGAGTTCGTCGCTGCCCAGGCGGAAGCGGTCAAAGATATTGGTCAGGAAGCTGCCGCCCAGCCCCCAGTACGACGTCAGCATGGCGCAGAGCGCGAACAGGTTCGCCGAGAAGAACGCCCACTCTCCCAGCGCTTTCCCCCAGGAAATAGTCGCCACCTCAGAGATATCGTCCAGGCCGTTAAGCATGATGACCGACATTGGTACCAGGGCCAGCAGCGCGAAGGTTACCACCATGCCAACGATAATCGCCTTCGGCAGCTTCTCAGGTTTATCGGCAAACCCTCGCGCCATCTCCGGCACGATGTACTGCGCCGAGAAGCAGAACACCACCACGTTGAACACCGGCACCATGTACAGCCAGTTGCCTTCCAGCAGGTAGCCGACGCTGGTCGTTTCTTTTAGCAAGGTGGCGATAACCAACACCGCGATCATCACCACCATGCCGATACTGATAAATTTCTCCCCGCGCCCGATGGCCTTCAGGCCCATGTACAGCACGCCCGCGGCCGGGATGAAAAACAGCACGCTGCCCAGCGCCGGAGAAATACCAAACAAGGAGTGCAATAGTTTGCCGCTGCCGGTCATATAGGCGGTCAGTGCGCCCACGCTGTTCACGCAAACCGAGAGGAACATCATCAGCGCGCCAAAGCGGCCGACGTAGCGCAGCGACAGCCCGCTAAGCTGCAAATGCTGGCGAGTGCGCAAGGTGGATTCGGCGACGTAAAGCATCGTCACGGTGGTCAGGCTGCCCACCAGCACCAGCCAGAACAGCAGCGGCCAGAAGCCTGCTTTACTCGACGCATAGGCGATGGAAAGCACGCCCGCGCCGATGTTGGTGCCGACGATCATCGACACGCCTTCGACGAAGCTCAGGGATTTACCGGGAACAGCCGTTCGCTCCCCGCGCGCGATGGCGGGAGAGAAGGTGGAGTTTTCAGACATAATATTTTCCGTATTACTCCGGCGGTAACGCCCGCCGGAAAACAGGGGATATCAGGGTGATAAACCACTTCACGCTGGGCAACAAAACCTTCTGTTATGACGGGCTTCCCTGCCGCCGCACTGTACGGGGCTTTAGCCCTTCAGCACCTGGGACAGAATGGCCAGCGCTTTGGTGAACTGAGCATCAGGAATGGTCAGAGGATAAAGGAAGCGGATCACGTTGCCGTAGACGCCGCAGCTCAGCAGCAGCAGCCCTTGTTCCTGAGCCTTCAGTTGGACCTCGCGGGTAAATTCCGGCGAAGGTTTCCCGGTCTGCGGATCGTTAAACTCCACCGCCACCATCGAGCCCTGCCCGCGCACGTCAACAATGGCCGGGCAGCTTTGGCGCGCCTGATTCAGGACTTCTTTCAGGTGTTCACCAAGCTGGGTGGCACGCTTGCACAGCTGCTCTTCTTTGATCACATCCAGCACCGCATGAGCCGCCGCAACCGCCAGCGGGTTACCCGCATAAGTACCGCCCAGGCCACCCGGCGCAGGTGCATCCATCACTTCAGCGCGACCCACAACGCCGGACAGCGGGAAACCACCGGCCAGGCTTTTCGCCATCGTCATCAGGTCGGCCTTAACGTCGTAATACTCCATGGCGAACAGCTTGCCGGTGCGCGCGAAGCCGGTCTGCACTTCATCGGCAATCAGCAGAATGCCGTGGGTGTCGCACAGCTTGCGCAGCGCCTGCATGAATTCAGGTGGCGCAACGTTGAAGCCGCCTTCGCCCTGGATCGGCTCCAGCACGATGGCCGCAACCTGATCGGCGGCGATATCCGCTTTAAAGATACGATCGAGGCTTTTCAGCGCATCTTCAGTGGTGACGCCGTGCGCGGCATTGGGGTAAACCGCGTGGTAAACGGAGCCTGGGAATGGGCCGAAACCGATTTTGTAAGGAGCCACTTTGCCGGTCAGCGCCATGGTCATAAAGGTACGGCCGTGGAAGCCGCCTCCGAAGGTAATCAGGCCAGGACGTTTGGTGTAGGCACGAGCAATTTTTACAGCATTCTCAACGGCTTCTGCACCGGTAGTAAAGAACGCGGTTTTGGCCGGGCCGGCGATGGGCGCCAGATCGTTGATGCGCTCTGCCAGCGAAACGTAGCTTTCATAAGGGACAATCTGGTAGGCGGTATGAGTAAAAGCCTGTAGCTGCTTTTCTACCGCGGCAATCACTTTTGGATGACGATGGCCGGTGTTCAGCACCGCAATCCCGGCGGCAAAATCGATAACCTCGTTGCCTTCCACATCCCACAGGGTGGCGTTCTCAGCCTTCTCTGCAAAGTAGCTACACATCACGCCCACGCCGCGCGGCGTGGCCTGTAAACGACGCTGATTCAGCTCTGCACTTTTCACCTTGGTCTCTCCTGTTATGCCAGTCACTTTATCGCAACAAATCAGAAACAATGTCGTTTATTTACACAGGTATTGGCCCTATAATCGAGTACCAATTCAGAATATCTGAGGGATCCAATTGCGAGATTTAGTGGGTGATTTGATTCTTGTCAGGCTGCAGGAAGAGACCGATATTCTTCTGCATAAGCGCCTTTACAACGCGCTACGCCGCTCTATTCTGGATGGTTCATTGCCGCCCCATGGCCGCCTGCCCGCCTCTCGCGACTTAGCCAGCGAACTTAACATTTCACGCAACACGGTTTTAACAGTTTACGAACAGCTGATGACCGAAGGCTATGTTGCCTCCCGCCAGGGCAGCGGAACATTTGTTGAAAAAACGCTGCCGGATCGCTTCACCTCAGCAGGCAACATTGGTGAAGGCGGCGCGGCGTCCGTCAGTGAGGCTTCGATTTCCCGCCGTGGCCAGTATCTTCTGTCGCAAGTTAGCGCCAGCCCGCGCCAGTGGGGGGCCTTTATTCCCGGCGTCCCGGACGTGAATGCCTTCCCCCACCCGCTATTCAGCAAGATCCAGGCACGCATCAGCCGCCGCCCTAAACCAGAGCGCCTCAGCTATAGCTGCAACGGCGGCACGCCGGAACTGCAGCACGCGTTAGTCGACTATCTGCGCGTTTCACGCGGCGTAAACTGTCAGGTCGACCAAATTCTTATTACCGAAGGGATCCACCAGGCTATCGATCTGGTGACCCGGATGCTGTGCGACAGGGGCGATCTGGCGTGGATCGAAGAGCCTTCTTACTGGGGAATTCGCCACGTGCTGACGATGAATGACGTGCGGCTCACGCCGCTAACCGTCGACGCGAACGGCCTCTGCCCGCCGGAGACGGTCAGCGAAGCGCCGCGCTTGATCTTCGTCACGCCCTCTCATCAATACCCGCTGGGCGCGGTGATGAGCCTGGAGCGCCGCCAGCGCCTGCTGGCCCTTGCCCGCCAGCACGGAAGCTGGATTATTGAAGATGATTACGACAGCGAATTTCGCTTCTCGGGCCAGCCGATCCCCGCTCTACAGGGGCTGGTCGCCGAAGCGCCGGTGGTTTACATCGGTACCTTCAGCAAAACGCTTTATCCGGGGCTCAGGCTCGGCTATGTGGTGCTGCCGCGCCCGCTGGTAAATGACCTGAAAACGGCGCATGCGGAGCTGTATCGCGGTGGCCACTCGCTTATCCAGCAGGCGCTGGCGGAATTTATTACCGCCGGGCACTATTCGGCCCATATTCGTCGTATGCGCCTGCTGTATGGCCGCCGCCGCGCCTTCCTGACCGAGCTTATCTCCCGCCACTGCGGGCCACAGGCGCTGTCTGACTTCAGCGACAACGCCGGCCTGCACCTGATTTTGAATCTGCCGGATGAGGCCGATGATGTGGCGATTGCGCAGCGCGCCAACGCCCGCAATATTCTGGTGCGGCCGCTGTCGCGTTACTACCTGACCGAGCAGCGCAAGAAGGGGTTATTGATGGGTTTTGCCAGCCTGCCGGAGAGCGAAATGGAGGCGGCGTTTGCCGTGCTGTTGGAATGTATGCCGGAGGCTAAAAAGCAAAACGCCCCAGCATAAAGTGGGGCGTTAGCGTTTCTGACAAAGAGGGGCGTTCTCGGTGCGCGGTACGGTATCGGCGTTAGGCTTCGATAGCGGCGCGCAGTTTTTTCATCGCGTTCTTTTCAAGCTGACGAACGCGCTCGGCGGACACGCCATAGCGGTCTGCAAGTTCCTGCAGCGTGCTCTTGTTGTCTTCATCTAACCAGCGCGCGCGGATAATCTGCTGGCTACGTTCGTCCAGGCCCTGCATCGCATCGCTCAGCTTGTCCGCGGCGTGAGATTCCCAGTTATCATCCTCAATGCCGTCGGCAAAGTTAGAGGATTTATCCTGCAGGAACAGCACCGGCGCCATTGGCTGACCGTCTGAGTCGTCGTCGTTCGACATGTCGAATGTCATATCCTGCGCCGCCATGCGTGATTCCATCTCAAGCACGTCTTTGCTGGACACGCCAAGCTCGTTGGCCACCATCTCGACTTCATCCTGATTGAACCAACCCAGACGCTGCTTGGTTTTACGCAGGTTAAAGAACAGCTTACGCTGTGCTTTGGTGGTGGCGACTTTCACAATACGCCAGTTACGCAGCACGTATTCATGAATTTCAGCCTTGATCCAGTGCACCGCAAAGGAGACCAGGCGAACACCCACTTCCGGGTTGAAACGGCGTACTGCTTTCATCAGGCCAATGTTGCCTTCCTGGATAAGGTCTGCCTGCGGCAGGCCGTAACCGGAATAGTTACGTGCAACATGAACAACAAAGCGCAGGTGAGACAGGATCAGCTTTTTCGCTGCTTCCAGACTGCCCTGGTAATGCAGCTTTTCAGCCAGCTCCTTCTCTTCCTCAGCCGTTAACATCGGCCAGGCGTTCGCAGCCCGGATATACGACTCCAGGTTACCAACAGGGGCTAAAGCTAAATTTTGCATTTCTTTGGTCATTCAAACCCTCTCTTAGAGACTTACGTACAGGCTGCCATTCTACTGACTTATGGCACACCGACAACACGTCAGGGGCCAAACCGTACCATTCACTGTACTCTCAGACAGTGATGTTATCCACAAGTTCAATGTAAAGCTGTGAATAGATTACACACAAAGTGTGACGGTTATTGCAGCATGGCAGGGGGCATAGCGCTATAAAATACATCCCCTGCTGACGACGTTATCGTAGCAGGGAATGATTATATCAAAAACTTTTTACTCCGGCGTAAAGCGGCGTAAATGTTGAACAGTGGCAAGCCAGGCTGCCAGCCAGCCGATCATCGAAGAAACCAGCAGCAGCAGCAGACATTCGTCAAAGCCCAGACCGCTGATATCAAACTTAGTCCCGAACACCTGCGCCACGTCCGTCACCGCCGAAGACAGACGCATCACCAGAATTTCAGACAGAATAAGCGACAGGAACGCACCGCTGAACCCGAGTAACGCGCCGCCATAGAGGAACGGCCGCAGAATAAAACCGTCGGTCGCACCAATCAGTTTTTGCACGTTGATGGTATCGCGGCGGGCAAAGATGCTCAGACGCACCGAGTTACCAATAACGAGGAATACCGCGGCAACCATCAGGATGCCAATCATCGCCGCCACGCGCCCGACCAGCCCGGTCAGCGCCGCGAGACGGGCAAACCAGCTGTCATCCATGCGCACTTCATCGACGCCATGAATCTTCGCCACGCGGTCACGCAGCGTATTCAGGTGGTCCGTGCTCTGGAAATCCAGTTTCGGATTCACCACCGCCACTGCGGGCAACGGGTTTTCTTCCAGCATATCCAGCGCGCCGCCAAAGCCCGACCAGTTACGAAACTCGCCCAGCGCTTCTTCGCGGGAGAGGTAGTTAACTTTATCAACGCCCTCCTCAGCCTGAATAGCGCCCACCACCTGCTGAGCGGCGTTGTCGTCCAGCGCCTTATCGAGATAAACGGTAATTTGCGGCGATGGATAATATTGGGTCGCCGCCTGGTTCACGTTCTTGTAGACCATATAGCAGACGCTAGGCAGCGTCAGGGAAATGGCAATCACCATCACCGTCAGGAAAGTCGCCAGCGGCTTGCTTTTCAGATCCTGAAGCGCCCCTTCCCAGGCATAGCGGAACTGCTCATTCACGCCACCTTTCAGGGATTTGCTTTTGGACTGCGGCCCTTTGCCACGTTTTTTCACTGAACGGCCAAGATCACCTAACTTGTTCAGTTGGTTGATTTTATCCAGCTTGTTACTGAAGCGCTTGATATGGTTGAGCGCACTGTGTTTATTCACCTGTCAGGCCTCCATGCAAATGGCCATCGCTGAGGGTCAACATTCGGTAATTGCGACGCGAGATAAGCCCCATGTCGTGGGTAGCCATCAGCACCGTCACGCCCACGCGGTTAAACTCTTCGAACAGACGAAGAATACCTTCCGACAGCGCATCATCAAGGTTACCGGTCGGCTCATCCGCCAATAGCACAGCAGGTTTATTCACTACGGCGCGAGCGATGCCCACGCGCTGCTGTTCACCACCGGAGAGTTGGATAGGAAAGTTCTTCGCTTTGTCCAGCAGGCCGACCTTATCTAATGCCGCAGACACGCGGCGGCGAATATCTTCGCCGCTGGCACCCGCGATGATCAGCGGGATGGCCACGTTGTCGTACACGGTTCTGTCCATTAACAGATGGTGATCCTGAAAGATCATCCCAATCTGACGACGCAGGAACGGTACTTCACGGCTCTTCAGGCGGCTAATGTCATGCCCGCTGAAAAAGATCTTCCCATCGCTGGGCCGCTCGATACCGCAGATAAGCTTGAGCAGAGTACTCTTCCCTGCGCCAGAATGGCCGGTCAGAAAGGCCATCTCGCCCGGTTGCATATGGAAGGTGACTCCCTGCAACGCTTGTCTCCCACCGAGATAGGCTTTACTGACGTGTTCAAAGCGAATCATTGTTAATCCTCTCGGGCAAAAAGTGCCTCTATAAAGTCGCCCGCATTAAACGGTCGTAAATCAGAAATTTGTTCGCCGACGCCAATGTAGCGAATCGGAATGCCGAACTGGTCTGCCACAGAGAAGATTACGCCACCCTTGGCGGTACCATCCAGTTTGGTCAGGGTGATGCCCGTCAGCCCCACCGCTTCGTGGAACAGTTTAGCCTGGCTTATCGCATTCTGACCGGTGCTGGCGTCGAGGGTGAGCATAACCTCATGCGGGGCATCCTCGTCCAGCTTTTTCATAACCCTGACAATTTTCTTCAATTCTTCCATCAGGTGCGATTTATTCTGCAAACGCCCTGCGGTATCGGCGATTAACACATCAATATTACGTGCCTTCGCCGCCTGGATAGCATCGAAGATAACCGAGGCAGAATCCGCGCCGGTATGCTGGGCCACAACAGGAATATTGTTGCGCTGGCCCCAAACCTGAAGCTGCTCAACCGCCGCCGCACGGAAGGTATCGCCTGCCGCCAGCATCACGGATTTACCCTGCTGCTCAAACTGACGCGCCAGTTTGCCGATGGTGGTGGTTTTACCCACGCCGTTCACGCCAACCATCAGGATAACAAACGGCGTTTTGCCTTCAATATTCAGCGGCTCATCCACTTTAGCGAGGATCTCGCTCATCTCTTCTTTCAGCAGGCCATACAATGCTTCCGCATCACGAAGCTGCTTACGGCTTGCGCCTTCGGTCAGATTGGTGATGATTTTACGCGTGGTTTCCACCCCAACGTCGGCAATCAGCAGCTGCTCTTCCAGCTCTTCAAACAGATCATCATCGATTTTCTTGCCGCGGAACAGACTGATAAATCCGGAACCGAGATTTTGTTTAGTTTTGACCAGGCTGCGCTTCAGGCGAGCAAAGAAGCCTTCTTTGGTCGGTTTTTCCTGCTCTTGCAGCGCGGCAACCGGAGCAGCCTCTTCGACAGCCTCTTCTTCCGGTTCGTCATCAAGGACTGCTTCCGCAACGGCTTCATCTTCAACGGCAGCTTCGTGTGCGAACAGTGCTTCTGCTTCAGCCACTTCTTCGTTGACGATCTCGTCCTGCTCGGCCTGCCATTCGTCCGGCTGCTCTGCGCTTTCGGCTACTTCTTCCGGCAGCGGCAGCGTTTCGTGCTCAACGGCGGCAGCCGGCTGTTCGACGGCTTCAGGCTCTTCAATCAGCTCGGGCTCAACAGCGGCTTCCGGCTCGATAACGGCAACGGGCTCTTGCTCAACGACAGGCTCAGGTTCAATAACCGCAACGGGCTCTGGATCGGCCACAACCTCGGGCTCAACGACCCCTTCCGGTTCAGGAATAATCTCCGGCTCGGCAACCAGCGCTTTTTCTTCCGCGGCTTCTACAAGCTGGGCGTTAACCTCCACGACCTGCGCAGCAAACTTATCGGACTCCTCCAATGAGTGCTCACTAACTGAATCCTGCGATTCCTGCTCGGCAGCCTGAGGCTGTTGAGGTTCATCCTGTGTGGGAGCCTGTTCAGTAACCGGTTGTTCTTCTATTACTTTTTGTTCTGTTTCTGCTTCCGGCTGCTGCTCTTTCTGGCCAAATCCCAGCCAGGAAAAAAAGCCACGTTTTTTCTCTTTCGCCATTTGCGACTACACTCCTCGCTGTTAACTCATGGCACAGACCCGATTCTGCTTGCCACGGGCATAAAAAATAGTGCGTTAGTCTATCACTTTCCCGGCGCGGCATCACGCCGGCGGATTAAGGTTTCCTGGCCGGGCGAGCACCGTTAGAATAGCCGCAAAATTTAGCATCGCAGTGAGAGCAATGAAGAAACCCCAATCCGCTGGCTCCGGCCAGATTCGCATCATCGGCGGCCAATGGCGCGGTCGAAAACTTCCGGTGCCCGACAGCCCCGGCCTGCGTCCGACGACTGACCGTGTACGTGAGACGTTGTTTAACTGGCTGGCTCCGTCGATGGTGGATGCGCATTGCCTCGACTGTTTTGCCGGCAGCGGCGCACTCGGCCTGGAGGCGCTCTCCCGCTACGCCGCGAGCGCTACGCTTATCGAGATGGATCGCGCAGTCTCCCAGCAGCTACAAAAGAATCTTGCCACCTTAAAGGCCAACAACGGCAAGGTGCTCAACGCCAATACGCTTAACGTGTTGGCTCAGCCCGGCACGCCGCATAACGTGGTGTTTGTCGATCCCCCGTTCCGTAAGGGACTGCTGGATGAAACGCTTGCTCTGCTCGAAAAAAACGGCTGGCTGGCCGATGACGCGCTAATCTACGTTGAAAGTGAAGTGGAAAATGGTCTGCCGGTAGTGCCTGCAAGCTGGGCGCTGCACCGTGAGAAAGTGGCCGGTCAGGTCGCTTACCGCCTGTTTATTCGTGAAGCTCAAGGAGCCGCATAATGCCGATTCTGATTAACTTTGGCCGCCTGCTGATGCTTTGCGTCTGGGGATTTTTGATCTTTAACCTGATTCACCCTTACCCACGTCCGTTAAACATCTTTGTTAACGTCGCGCTGATCTTTATGGTGATTATGCACGGACTGCAGCTCAGCCTGCTGAAAGCGACTCAGCCCAAAGACGGCCCGGCGCTGCCTCGCAGCGAGCAAATTAAAATTTTCGTTTTTGGCGTGTTTGAGCTGCTGGTCTGGCAGAAAAAGCTGCGTCAGGGCAAGTGAGTTTCTTCGGGGACGAAGCTGACAAAGCGCGTCCCCTTATAGCTCAGCGTGCCTTTATCTCCCACCGTTACCGCATTGTATTCCGCCGCTGCTACCCGCATTTTCATGTCCATCCCGCCGCTCTGTGGCGCAAACCAAATCTCATAGCGTATTGAGTCTTCCGGCGGCGTCACTTCACGCTGGCGCGAACGCCTGTCATTGGATGGCTTTTCACGTTTGGTCGCCACCACCACTTTTTTTACGCTCAGCGGTGCCGCGTCGTTTTCGATGTTCTGGCGACGCTGCTGCAGGTAGCGGAAAGAGGCGGCAACGGCTATCACTACAACGATCGCGATAATGAAAATGGGAGGCTTACTCATGGCTTTTTCTCTAATTGTCAGACACTTTTAAGCATAACCCTGGCGCCGCGCCGTTGTCATCCGCGCCGCTTAGCCACTAGACTGAATACTGTTACGCCAACAATTAGAATAAGGATATGCCATGCTTTGGTCATTTATTGCTGTTGCGTTATCTGCCTGGATTTACATTGATGCTTCCTGGCGTGGGTCCACCTGGCAGCGCTGGATTTTCAAGCCGGTCACCCTGCTGCTCCTGCTGCTGCTGGCCTGGCAAGCGCCGATGTTTGAAGCAGCGGGCTACCTGATTGTGGCGGGTCTTCTGGCGACGCTTGTCGGCGATGCGCTCACGCTGTTACCGACCCAGCGCCTGCTCTATGCGGTGGGTGCTTTCTTCCTTTCGCACCTGCTGTATACCATCTATTTTGCCAGCCAAATGACCTTAGCCATCTTCTGGCCGCTGCCGCTGGCCCTGCTGATTATCGGTGCGCTGCTGGTGGCCACTATCTGGACGCGGCTTGAAGCCCTGCGCATGCCCATTCTGACGTTTATCGGCATGACGCTGGTGATGGTGTGGCTGGCGGCCGAGCTTTACTTCTTCCGTCCGACAAGCGCCAGCTTCTCCGGGTTTGTGGGTGCCAGCCTGCTGCTGCTGGGCAATATCGTCTGGCTGGTCAGCCACTATCGGCATCGTTTCAGAGGCGACAGCGCGATTGCCGCCGCCTGCTACTTTGCCGGGCACTTTATGATTGTTCGTGCCCTGTATATCTGAGGTTAACGCCTGTCTTCCGCCAGGGAGGCAGGTTCCAGCCTGCGGGTTTTGCCGTAGATAATGGTCAATACCGCAGGCACCGTGAACGCCACCGCTATCGCAATCACCTCATAAATCATCTTTGAGTCCGGGCCGCTAAACAGCCCCAGCTCGAACACGTTCAGCACCGGCAGGAAACTGTAGGTTTTCACCCCCAGCAGGCCGGTAATGCCGCCGCCCAGCGCCGCGCCGATGCAGCCAAACACGAAGAGCATGCGGTATTTCAGGTTCACACCGTACAAAGCAGGCTCGGTAATGCCGAAGAAGGCGGAAAGCGAAGCAGAAATCGCAATCTGCTTATCTTTCAGGTTGCGGGCAATAAAGATAGCGCCGAACGCCGCACCAAACTGCCCCATCACCGCCGACATAAACATCGCCATAATGGTGTCGTAGCCGTTGACCTGAATGTTAATCAGCGCCAGAGGAATAATGCCCCAGTGCACGCCGAACACCACAAACAGCTGCCCAATCCCCGCCAGCAGCGCGCCGGAAATCACCGGGCTGAGGTTGTACAGCCAGGCATAGCCGTTAGCGATACCAACGCCAACATAATCGGCAACCGGGCCAATCACGGTGAAGACCACAAAGCCGCTAATGATCAACGATAAACAAGGCACGAACACCAGCGCGGCAATCTCCGGAATCACCTTTTTCAGCCAGCGTTCGACATGACTCAGGAACAGGACGGCAAACACCGCCGGGATCACGGCGCCGCCGTAGATTTTCACGTTCAGCGCCAGGCCCATGACGTGGAATGCGCCGGGGACGCTGGCATCCGTCAGCGGGAAGATCATCGCCGCCGTCAGCGCCAGGGCGCTAAATTTATTGGCCTTAAAGCGTTCCGCCGCGGTGACCGCAATAAACATCGGCAGCATAACGAAGACGCCGCTCGACAGCGCATTAAACACGGTGAACACATACGAATGAGTATCCACCAGGTTCATCGTTTGCAGCAGAACCACGATACCTTTCACAACCCCAACGCCCGCCAGCACGCCGATGTAAGGGGTGAAAATCGCCGAAAGCGTGGCCAGCAGGCGGTTAATCACCGAACCCTGCGGCGCGGCAGGCTCTTCTGCGGAAGACTCGCCCATCTGCGCCGTTATTGCCTGAAAGACTTTTTCAACCTTTGGCCCAATCACAATCTGGAATTGCCCAGGGTTTTCAACCAGCTTGACTACCTCCTGCAACTTATAAAGCTCGTCTTTATTAATCTTACTTTTGTCTTTGATGGTAAAACGCAAACGGGTTGCGCAGTGGGTAAGATGCTCTATATTTTCTGCCTCGCCGACGTGCTGAATTATCTGCCGGGCAAGTTGACTGAAGGTAGCCATAATCATTCCTTAGTAGCAAGGTATGGAAATTATTGTTGTGTAGGGTACAGCCCGTATCAGGCGTAATCGCCCGGTTTCGTTTTGCTTTTCACCGCGACGCCAAAGTCGGTGAAAATTCGCTGAGGAAGATTATTCCCCTTCGCCTCGGCAATATGGTGAGCCAGTATCTGGAACGGGATAACCATGATCAGCGGAGCAATAAACTCATCAACATCGGCTTTCACCGCCAGCGTGCGCGGGTCATGCTCCTCGCCTAATTTAATGGTGTACACGTAGTCGGTATATTTCTGCTCATAGGCTTTCAGCAGCAATAAACGTTCGCGAGCCAGGCCTGGCGTATCAATAAAGAACATCCGGTGAGTGCCGTTCACTTCGAAATAAGGCCCGTGCATGAAAGTTTCCAGCTCAACGCCCTGAGAGGGAACGCGAATTGTCTCGGCAAACTTGGTTTCCATCTCTTTGATAACGCCGACGCTCGGCCCGTAACCAATCGAGGTAAAACGTGGGGAGGCAACCAGCTCATCCTGCCATTTGCTGAAGAAGACTTCGGTATCGGCGATAATGCCCGGGATGGCCTGCACCGCGACGTCCAGTTTCTTCAGTTCGGACGCTTCCTGTTCGGCGTCGATCTTACCGCTGCGGCGAGCCGCAAACACGCCCAGCAGCATGAATTTCAGGATGGTGGCAACGTATCCTTTGGTCACGTAGCCCACGCGCTCTTCGCCAATTTCAATATCAACCACATGGTCAACGTTTCGCGCCAGTTCACTGCCCATTTTGCTGGTGATGCCCAGCGTTTTTACCGGGTGACTCTGGCGAATATGCTGAATCGCATTGATGGTGGAGGTACTTTCCCCGCTCTGGGAAACGCCTATCACCAAATCAGCCGTCTCGCTGAATTTTTCATAGTGCTGGAAGTGGAAGGGTTCCTCGACCGTGATACGCACGTCCGCCAGTCTTTCCACGTAGTACTTCGCGCTTTTGATGGCGTTAATGCTGGAGCCCGTAGCCAGAACCAACCACTCCTTTTGCCCCTCCAGGACCGGAAGATCGGACGGATAGCGGGCAATCATGGCGCTTAACGTCGCCTGCTCTTCATGGATGTAGGTCATCATTGTCGGTTTCATCGGCTCTCCTGTAATCAAAACCTGAAAACGTTTTCAGGTTTTAGGCTAGAGGAGTCGGGCGAGGCTTGTCAACGCCAGATCGCGCAACTGTTAGCGGGATCAAAAAATATCGCAGAAGGGAAAACGGGCGGATGCCGAGAAAAACGTTATCCGCCGTTGAAAACTAAGAGGATTCACCGTTTGTCAGGCAAAGAGGAATTTTTTCCGCTGCGGCCACGTCAGCATCCTGATTAAGGATGGCCATTAATCGCCGCATAATCTCTTTGCCAATTAACGCATTTTGATGGTCAACGGTGGTAATTCGGGGAATAAAATACTCGCTACCAGGAAAATACTCGCAGCTCACCACCGCAATATTTTCGGGCACCGAGAGGCCGTTATCCTTTAACGCGCGAATAGCGCCTTTGGCTACGTGATCGTTAATCGCCACAATCGCATCAGGTAACACGTCATTCGTTGAGAGCAATGTTTTAATCGCCTCATAGCCATGCTGTAAATAAAAGTTATTCAGCACAACGAAGCTGTTTTCTACCGGCAAACCTGCCGCTTCCAGTTCCGCGCGAAATACCGCTTCGCGCTCGCGAGTAATATACACATTCTTTGACCCGCCGATAAAACCAATCCGCCGATAGCCTTTATCAATAAGATGGCGAGTCGCTAACCTCACGCATCCGGTCTGGTCACGTTCAACGCAGGCATAGTCCACGCCCGGAAGCTTACGCCCCACCACCACGACCGGCACGGTGGCGATCAGCTTTTTCAGCTCCTGCAGATAGGTCGCTGAAATATCGTTGTAGTCGATGTTGCCGCCCAGAATAATCACACCGTCTATCTGGCTGTCGGTGATGGAATTAAAAATATGCTCTTCGGGCACCACTGGCGCTTCGCGAGAAGTTCTGTTTGCCGATTGAGTGTCGTACAGCGTGACCTTGTAGCCCAGCCGCAAACTTTCGTGCTCAATCTGCGCCACCAGCATCACAAAGTAGGGGTTGCTGATGTCCGAAACAACAATCGCCAGCGTCTGGGTTTTCTTAGAGATCATCCCGCGCGCGAGTAAATTCGGGCTGAAATTATATTCCTGAATCACTTTTTCGACTTTGCTACGGGTTTTGTCCGCCACCCAGCTGTTGTTGTTCAGCACGCGGGAGACCGTGGCGATCGAAACCTGCGCCAGCTCCGCAATATCCTTGATTGTCAGTGGTTTTTTCATCGACTCATTCTCATCCCGACCTGCGGATAATACTAGGGGAAGCGCCCTGGGGAAGCAAAGGCCAATGCTGAAAACTGCCGCCCGTCAGCCAGAAACGTTAACAGGCAAAAAAGCCGCTTGACTCTGGAGTTGACTCCAGAGAGTAACATCTGTAATGAGAAAATTATCATTACCGGAGGGCGCCATGCTCAACACACCTCAAGACGGCAAAAAGCCACCTCAGTTTGCGTTTGCCAAACTTAACCCGTTACCGGCAGAAGGCCCCTCCTGCTGCGCCGACGACAGCTGTTCTGCGCAAAAACCGGAGCCGGAAATCGTCGACAACGGCAATCGATACAGCTGGCACGTAGCAGGCATGGACTGCGCGGCCTGCGCCCGCAAAGTGGAAAATGCGGTGAAACAGGTGAGCGATGTCCAGCAGGTTCAGGTGGTGTTTTCGACAGAAAAGCTGCTGGTCAGTTCGGCGCGCGACGTTCGCAGCGATGTAGAAAAAGCGGTTAAAGCCGCAGGCTACACCCTTAATGCAGGCAATGCGCCGAAACAAGAAAAAAGCAGCGGCCTGCAAGAGAACTTGCCGCTGATCCTGCTTATTGTGCTGATGGTGGTTAGCTGGGGGCTAGAGCAGTTCAACCACCCGCTCGGCAATCTGGCGTTTATCGCCACCACGCTGGTTGGCCTGTGGCCGATAGCTCGCCAGGCGGTCCGCCTGATCCGCAGCGGCAACTGGTTTGCCATTGAAACACTGATGAGCGTCGCCGCCATCGGCGCGCTGTTTATCGGCGCTACCGCCGAAGCGGCGATGGTCTTACTGCTGTTTCTGATCGGTGAACGTCTCGAATCCTACGCCGCCAGCCGTGCGCGCCGGGGGGTAAGCGCCTTAATGGCGTTAAAGCCGGACGTCGCTATTCGCCTCCGGGACGGCGAGCGCGAAACCGTCGCTCAGGCCGATCTTCGTCCCGGCGACGTTATTGAGGTCGCCGCCGGTGGCCGACTGCCCGCCGACGGTCGCCTGCTCAGCGGTTTTGCCAGCTTTGATGAAAGCGCCTTAACCGGGGAATCCGTGCCGGTAGAGCGCCAGCGGGGCGAAAAAGTCGCCGCAGGCAGCACCAGCGTGGATCGCCTTGTTCAGCTGGAGGTGATTTCCGAGCCCGGCGACAGCGCCATCGACCGCATTCTGCGGTTGATTGAGGAAGCCGAGGAGCGCCGCGCGCCCATCGAACGCTTTATCGATCGCTTTAGCCGGATTTACACGCCGATCGTCATGCTTCTCGCGTTACTGACCGCCGTCGTTCCCCCTTTGCTGTTCGGACAAACCTGGGAACCGTGGATCTATAAAGGGCTGACGCTGCTGCTTATCGGCTGCCCGTGCGCGCTGGTTATCTCCACGCCTGCGGCCATTACTTCCGGCCTTGCCGCAGCCGCACGCCGTGGGGCGTTGATTAAAGGCGGCGCGGCGCTGGAGCGTCTCGGTCAAATCCAGCAGGTCGCCTTCGATAAAACCGGCACGCTAACGGCGGGTAAACCGCAGGTCACCGCCATTGCGGCGGAAGAAGGGATAGAAGAAGACCAGCTTCTGGCGCTCGCCGCCGCGGTAGAACAGGGTTCCACGCACCCGCTGGCTCAGGCCATAGTGAATGCAGCACAACAGCGTAATTTGCCCACTGTCGTCGCGGAAAATCACCGCGCGCTGGCCGGGGTTGGCGTTGAAGCGAATATCCAGGGTGAAACGCTGTTGCTCAGCTCACCGTCCAAACTTGACGCTCAGATACTCAACGAAACCTGGCAACAACGTATCGCGAAGCAGGAAGAAGAGGGCCAGACGGTCATCGTGGTACTGCGTTCAGGGCAGCTGCTGGGCACCATCGCCATGCGTGACACTTTGCGCAGCGACGCGCGTGAAGCGGTTACCGCCCTTCATCAACTGGGCATTCAGGGCGTGATGCTGACGGGGGATAACCCACGCGCGGCGGCGGCAATAGCCAGCGAACTGGGCATTGATTACCGCGCCAGCCTGCTCCCGGCAGACAAAGTGGCGGCGGTGAACAAACTGAATGCCACCGCGCCGCTGGCGATGGTCGGCGACGGCATTAACGATGCGCCGGCGATGAAAGCGGCCACCATCGGTATTGCCATGGGCAGCGGTACCGACGTCGCGCTGGAAACCGCAGATGCCGCCCTGACCCACAACCGCCTGACCGAACTGGCAAGCATGGTGCGGCTCGCCAGAGCCACCCATAACAACATTCGCCAGAACGTGACGATTGCGCTGGGGCTGAAGGGGATTTTCCTGGTCACCACCCTGCTCGGCCTGACCGGCCTGTGGCTGGCGGTGCTGGCAGACTCAGGGGCTACCGCGCTGGTAACGGCGAACGCCATTCGCCTGCTGCGGAAGAAATAGTTTTCGAAAGATAACGGGGCGCGAACATGCGCCTCGTTTAATGGCTCTTACGCAGCAAATAGCGGTAAGGCAGCGCGTCGGTTTCGCTGGCGACCAGCTCGTGTTCCATAAAGCGGCAGAAGCCCGGGATATCGCGCGTGGTGGCCGGGTCGTCGGCTATCACCAGCAGCGTTTCGCCTACGGGCATATTGCGCACGGTTTTGCGCACCATCATCACCGGCTCCGGGCAGCGCAGGCCAAGGGCGTCCAGCGTATGGTCGGGGGTTGCGAACAAATCGGTCATAGCACTCTCAGGTCGTCAAAAACCGCGCTAGTTTACGCCGGGGAAAATCTGGCGCAAGCCGCGTGAACGATTGCGTTAAAATTAACCATTGCAATGAAAAGCTAAAGCAGTATCATCCCCGCGCTTTACATTTTTGACTGGGTTCCCTCACCCCACTACTAAAAAGGCTACAACATGATGCAGTTCAGCACTCGCCAGCGCACTAATGCGCTGTTTTGGCTATCGCTTTTTCATTTGCTGGTGATCACCTCCAGCAACTATCTGGTTCAGCTTCCGGTCTCCGTCTTCGGGTTTCATACGACCTGGGGCGCCTTCAGCTTCCCGTTTATCTTCCTGGCGACCGACCTCACGGTGCGTATTTTTGGCGCTCCGCTGGCGCGACGCATTATTTTCGCGGTAATGATCCCGGCGCTGGTTATCTCCTACGGCATCTCAGCGCTGTTTTACATGGGAAGCTGGCAGGGCTTTGAAGCGCTAACCCACTTCAACCTGTTCGTCGCCCGTATCGCAATCGCCAGCTTTATGGCCTATGCGCTCGGCCAGATCCTCGACGTGCACGTCTTCAACCGCCTGCGTCAAAACCGCTGCTGGTGGCTAGCGCCTACCGCTTCCACGCTGTTTGGCAACGTGAGCGACACGCTGTCGTTCTTCTTTATCGCCTTCTGGCGCAGCCCGGACGCCTTTATGGCCCAGCATTGGGTGGAAATCGCCGTGGTCGATTACTGCTTCAAAGTCCTTATCAGCCTGATTTTCTTCCTACCGATGTACGGCGTATTGCTGAATATGCTGTTGAAACGCCTCGCAGATAAATCCGAAATCTCCGCGCTACAGCCAGGTTAAACGCGGGCCGAATATCTTGTGTTAAGATGCAGGCATCGGCCTTGTGGCTTGCTAACGGAAAGGAATAACGCGATGCGCAACCTGGTAAAATATGTCGGTATTGGCCTGCTGGTAGTGGGTCTTGCCGCCTGTGACAATAACGACAGCAAAACCGCTACCGCCGGTAGTCAGGCAGCCAGCAGCGCCAGTGGCCAGCCTATCGAACTGCTGGACGGCAAGCTGAGCTTCGCCCTGCCGGCAGACATGACCGATCAGAGCGGCAAAGTGGGCACACAGTCCAACAACATGCACGTTTATTCTGACGCGACCGGCCAGAAAGCGGTGATCGTGATTGTCGGCGACAACACCACTGACGACCTTGCCGCGCTGGCAAAACGTCTGGAAGATCAGCAGCGCGCGCGTGACCCGCAGCTTCAGGTCGTGACCAACAAATCCATCGAGATTAAAGGCCACACGCTGCAACAGCTGGACAGCGTTATCTCTGCCAAAGGCCAGACCGCCTACTCTTCCATCATCCTTGGGAAAGTGGACGACAAGCTGCTGACCATGCAAATAACGCTGCCTGCGGATAACCAGCAGCTGGCGCAGACCAACGCGGAAAACATCATCAACACCATCGCCATCAAGTAATCGCTGCGCGATGCATCAATGGCTCCGCCTCTCGCGGGGCCATTTTTTTTCTTCATTTTCAGACAGGCTGCCGCAGCCTCGCGCCCGGGAAGCACTACACTAAAAGCACCCTTTCCTGACAGGACGTCTGCATGACTCCCCCTCAACTCGATAAAACCGGACTGCATATTCTGCTAAAACTTTCGGCACTGGTGATTATTCTCGCCGGCATTCACGCCGCCGCCGACATCGTCGTTCAGTTGCTGCTGGCGCTGTTCTTCGCCATCGTTCTCAACCCGCTGGTCACCTGGTTTATGCGCCGGGGCCTCAACCGCCCCCTGGCCATTACTATCGTGGTATTTGTGATGCTGATAGTGCTCACGCTGCTGGTTGGCGTGCTGGCGACCTCAATGAATGACTTTATGGAACAGCTGCCGCAGTTCAACAAACTGCTGACCCAGAAGGTCCGCGAAATTGAGTACGCCATGCCGTTCCTCCACCTGCCGCTGTCGCCGGAACGCATGCTGCAAAAGCTGGACTCCGACAAGCTGATGACCTTTGCCACTACCTTAATGACCGGCCTTTCCGGGGCGATGGCCAGCATTTTGCTGCTGGCGATGACGGTGATTTTTATGCTGTTCGAAGTACGCCACGTGCCCTATAAGCTGCGCTTCGCGCTGGCTAACCCGAAGATCCATATCGCCGGAATGCACCGTGCGCTGAAGGGCGTCACTCACTATCTGGCGCTAAAAACCTTTATCAGCCTGCTGACCGGCGTCGTAATCTGGCTGGGGTTAAAGCTGCTGGGCGTGCAGTTTGCGCTGATGTGGGGCGTGCTGGGCTTTCTGCTCAACTACATTCCCAACATCGGCTCGGTTATCTCTGCCGTTCCGCCGATGATTCAGGCCTTTTTGCTAAATGGCACCTATGAAATGCTGATGGTCGGGGCGCTGTTCCTGGTGGTGCACATGGTGCTGGGGAATATTCTGGAACCCCGCATGATGGGGCGCGGGCTGGGGATGTCGACCTTTGTGGTGTTCCTCTCACTGCTGTTCTGGGGCTGGTTGCTCGGCCCGGTTGGCATGCTGCTCTCGGTGCCGCTGACCAGCGTCTGTAAGATCCTGATGGAGTCAACTCAGGGCGGAGCCAAACTGGCTATTCTGCTGGGGCCCGGCAGGCCCAAAAGCCGTCTGCCGGGATAACGCTTATTTCAGATTTTCTGGAAAGTCCGCCGGCAGATCGCTGGCGGCACAGGCAATAACGTCTTCGTTATTCTCACCGCAGTCGCGAACAAAGGTGATAGTCGCAAATTCATCGATCACCTCAGTCGGATAGGCCGGGCCAGCTTCGCGTAGCGATTCCATTTTCTTGATATGGTCATTCTGAAAACAAACTGTTTTCTCCGGGTTATTGATCACCCAGCGCGGGAAGAAAATTGTCCCATGGAACAGCTTATCGCCGAGATTAACAATCAGGCTGACGTCCGTTCCGGTAGGCTCTGTCCAGGAGATTTTATACACGCTGCCTGCCACGCGAACGATATGTGCATACTGATTTTTCACCCAGCGGTCAGCCACAATACCGCTGTGAATACGGTAATCAAGCGTGGTCGAATTTTTTACATAAATCTCGTAGTTCCAGCCATTATCGTAGGTATAAACCAGATGTTTACCGACGAACTCGCTCAAATCGTGTTTATCAAAGTGACTCATGATTACGCTCCTCTGTGGGGTTAAACGCATCATAGGCCTTCACATTTTCGATGAATAACGCTAATTTCACATCAAATTAATCTACTTTTTAGATGATATGCATAAGACAACGCTTGAGCAGTGGGTACTTCTTGATCGGGTTATTGAGCTTGGCAGCTTCGCCAAAGCGGCAGAAGCAACCTTCCGCAGCCAGTCTTCCGTCAGCTACAACCTCTCCCTGCTTCAGGAGCGGCTTGGCGTTGCCCTGCTTAAGACAGAAGGGCGCAGAGCAGTGTTGACCCCCGAAGGGGAACTGCTGTTGACGCAGGTTCGCCCGCTACTGAAAAGCTTTCACTATGTTGAAAGCCACGCAGCTTCGTTAAAAAAGGGCATCAGAACCCGCATTGATTTAGTGGTGGACAGCATTTTTCCCCGCTCCAGGCTATTCGCCATCCTGCACCAGTTCCAGCAGTTGCACGCCAGCACGCAGGTTCACCTGACGGAAATTCTGGAAAACGACGGTGCCGATATGGCAGAGGCGGATGTCATGGTGTTAACCCGTCGCCAGGACCTCACGGGCCGCGGGCAGTGGCTCAGAAACGTTGATTTTGTTGCCGTAGCGCACCGCGATCACCCCCTACACCAGCTTCCAACGCCGCCAGAAGAAGCCGATCTGGCTAACTATCCGCTGATCCGCATTGCCGGGCAAAGTGGGAATGACTCCCCGCAAACGGCAGGTTGGACGTTCTCCACGCTTGATGCCGCCTGCGAGGCTGTCACCTGGCAGGTTGGCTACGGCTGGCTGCCGGAAGAACGCATTGCTTCGCAGCTTGAGAACGGCACCCTCAAGCCGCTGCAGCTAAGCCACGGCGCAAGACGAGCCACCCCCTTGCACCTGATTGTAAAAAAGGATTTAGCCCCGCTGGATGAGCAAATTACTACCCTGCTGGCGCTATTCCAGCAGCCTGAGCATTAATCCCCGCTGCGCTTAGCCAGGCTTGCCAGCATCGCCTCGCCAATTTCACACTCGCCTTTCGCCATCAGCCCCTGAGCGGCTCCGGCCTGATCTTCAATCTTTTTGTTCTGCCCGAGTTTTGTCTTGCCGATAAGCGAGGCCAGAGGAATTTCTATTCCGACGATGGCCTTCAGCATCGCCTCGATAAACGCCGGCGGCGCATCGCTGACCTGCCACGGCATTTCCATCGGCGCTTCCTGCTGGCGCGTCAGGCTGGTTATCTGCCGAAGCACAAAATCCGCATCATCCTGCACGGTGATTTTCCCCCGCGCCTGCACGGTCTGATAGTTCCAGGTCGGCACCTCTTTATGATGTTCCAGCTTGCCCGGATACCAGCCCGGAGAGATATAGCCCTGCGGGCCGCGAAACACCACCAGCACTTCCTGTGCCGGCTGGAGCGCGCGCCAGAGTGGGTTAGCGCGGGCGATATGCGCCCGGAGCGTACCGAGTTCGCCCTCATCCGGGCAAAGCGCAAAGGGGATATCAAAAGCCTCCAGCACGCCTTCACACTGCACAATCAGCATGCCCAGAGGATTGGCCCTGATAAGCCCCTGAAGCACATCAATATCGTGCTCCTGGAAATGACGAGGAATGTACATTTGCAGCCCTTTATTAGCGGTGATTTTACGCAGCTTATGGCCAAAGTGGTTTATGATAAAGAACCAGATTCTCGCAATATGACCGAGCCACAATTCATGTCACGTAAAGCCCGAGCCGTAGATATTCCCGCCATCGGCGAGCTTGATCGCCGCAGCGGGCAGCTCAGTTTGCAGTTAGCCAAAGCGCTGAAAAACGCCATTCATAAAGGCGAGTTAAAAAGCGGCGACCTGCTGCCCTCCACGCGCGTGCTGGCTGGCGCACTTAACGTGGCGCGCGGCACCGTCCTGGAAGCATTCGAGCAGCTGGTCGCGGAAGGGTTTCTGGAATCCAGACACGGCTCCGGCACCCGGGTAACCTACGCGCCGGAAATCCCGCGGCCGGTTCAGCAAGCACGCCCTGGGGCAACAATCCCGCTTTCTGCCCAGGCCCTGGCATTTGCTAAAGTGGGTGAGCAGCTAAAAACGCTGGCCCCCAGGCCGTTTGCCGTTTCCGTCCCGGTCGGCGACACCGCGCCGGACGACGTGTGGCGCAGGCTCGGCAACCGTATTCGCGCCCGTGGGGCTGGCGCACCGTCGGGCTATGGCGACCCGCAGGGCGCGCTGGCACTGCGTGAGGCCATCTGTGAATACGTGAGGAAGTCACGCTCGGTGCGCTGCACCCCGGAGCAGGTCATCATCACTTCCGGCAACCAGCACGGCCTGTACCTTACGCTGCAAATCCTGCTGGATGTGGGAGATTCGGTGTGGATGGAGGAACCCGGCTATCCCGGCGCCACGTCGCTGTTTGAGACCATGTTCCATGACCGTAAGATGGTCAGAGTGGCCGTTGACGACGAAGGGCTGGACGTTGAGCTGGGCAAAAAGCTGGCCCCTGACGCCCGAGCCGCATTCGTCACGCCCTCGCATCAGTACCCGCTAGGCATGCCGCTCAGCATGTCGCGTCGTGCCGCTTTGCTGGCGTGGGCGCGGGCTAACCATGCCTGGATTATCGAGGACGACTACGACAGCGAGATGCGCTACGCGGGTCACCCTTTCCCGGCGTTGCAGGGGCTGGGGCCGGAGAACGTCATTTACCTCGGCACCTTCAGTAAAATCCTCTTCCCGTCTTTGCGCCTCGGCTATGCCGTGGTACCAAAACAGCTGGTTTCGGCCTTTTGCGGGGCACGTATCCTGATGGACAGACAGCCACCGGGTGCAGACCAGCACGTGCTGGCGAGCTTTATTTCAGAAGGATATCTCGATCGCCACCTGCGGAAAATGCGCGGAGTCTATGCTGAAAAACGTCGAGTGCTAATGGCCGCCGTAGAACAATACATTTCCCCGGACGTGGCCTGGCTTCAGCCCTGTGACCAGGGCATGCACATGGTGCTTTGGCTGCGCCACGGCCTGGACGATCATCAGGTTGTGGAGCGGGCGATGCAGGCCGGGATTGCCGTCCGTGCGGTGTCGCATATGTTTACGCCAGACAGGCAGAAATCCGGTATTTTGCTCGGACTCGGCGGCTACAGTGACGAAGAGATCGTTCATGCCGTGCAGCGCCTGAATGAAGTGCTATGCTCTAGTGCATCCCTGATTACGCCATAAAACTGGCAGGAGCCTGATTATGCTTACGTTTTTAGAAAAAGATGAACCTGAAGAAAGCGCTACCCCCGCCAATGCGTCAGGGCTAATGCAGCAAAAGATGCTGGATTCCCGCTCGATCATTATCTCCGGCGAAATCACTCAGGCGATCACCAAAGAGGTGGTTTCCCAGCTGTTGCTGCTGCAAAGCATCAACGACAAGCCAATCAAACTGTACCTCAACAGCCAGGGCGGCCACGTTGAGGCGGCGGACACCATTCATGACGTGATCAAATTCATCAAGCCGGAAGTTCATATTATCGGCACCGGCTGGGTTGCCAGCGCCGGGATAACCCTCTTCCTTGCGGCGGACAAAAAGCACCGCTATTCGCTGCCAAACACCCGCTTTATGATTCACCAGCCGCTGGGCGGCGTGCGCGGCCAGGCAACGGACATTGAGATTGAAGCCAGAGAGATTATTCGCATGCACGAACGCGTGAACAAGATGATCGCCGAGGCTACCGGCCAGCCGCTGGAGAAGGTGAAGCAGGACACCGACCGCAATTACTGGATGTCGCCGAAAGAAGCTATCGACTACGGCATTGTCGGGAAAATCATTACCCGCTTCCCGGAGCTGAATATCGACTAGCAGCCAGATAAACCGCCTTCATCGGCGGTTTTCTTTTAGCGGGAAAAACGCTTCGCGCCGAAAACGCAAACCAGCACGCCCAGCATCACCGCAATCATCGAGGCATGAACCTCCTCGTGCAGCACAAGTCCGGCGAGCAGCAGGCCAAAAAACGGCTGCAGAAGCTGCAGTTGCCCAACGGCGGCAATTCCCCCCATCGCCAGACCGCGATACCAGAAGATAAAGCCTATCCACATGCTGAACAGCGACACATAGCCCAGCGACAGCCAGGCCTGAGCGCTGATAGCGGCTCCCGCCGCCGGAACGGTGAAAATAGCGGCTACGGTGCTAAGAGGCAGGGAAATCACTAAAGCCCACGAAATCACCTGCCAGTCTCCCAGCCGCCGGGTCAATACCGCACCTTCCGCATAGCCCAGCCCACACAGCGCAATTGCCCCCAGCATCAGCGCATCACCCTGCCAGCCGCTGGCCGAGCCGTGGCTCAAAGCAAAGCCCGCCACCAGCGCCGCACCGGCAAGGGAGAATAGCCAAAAAACGGCTTTTGGCCTTTCCCCTCCGCGCAGAACGCCAAAACAGGCGGTCGCCAGCGGCAGCAGGCCGATATAGACCAGCGAGTGCGCCGAGGTCGTGTGCTGCAGTGCCAAAGCCGTCAGCAGCGGGAAGCCCAGCACCACGCCGAGCGCCACCAGGCCTAGCCCCATCCAGTCACGGCGCTGTGGACGAGGCTGCCGCACCATCAGCAGCGTCCCGCTCGCCAGCAGCGCCGCAATAACTGCCCGTACCGCCGTCAGGAAAAGGGGATCAAGCTCCAGCACCGCAACCCGCGTGGCTGGCAGCGAACCGCTAAAAATTAACATCCCTAAAAAACCGCTGATCCAACCTCGGGTTTGCAGGTTAGTCGTGGGCTGGCTAAGCGGCAGCGCGCTTTTATTTTGCATGGTGGCTCCAGATACTCAGATTGGCTTCCTATTCTGCGCAAACCCGCCACGGCAGACAGATCCACAATGAACAAGAATCACCAGGCCACCCAAATCCACCTCAAAAGCGCGGCGGCGTAAAAGCGAGTCAGGGCAACATCCCTGCGTCTAATTAAAAAATTTTCTGCCTGATTTTCCGCCTCGCGTGACCTCTCTGAAGCAGTACTTCTCGTTACTCACCTTCAGGGATACATCATGACGATAAAAAATAACGGAAAGGCTACGGCCATTTCCGAAGCGAGCCAGCCTGCACGGCTCCCACGCGCTCGGCTTGCGCCAGGCATCGCCTTATCCGGCCTGCTGGCGCTCGCTGCCGGTTTACCTGTGACGTCCTGGGCGGCAGAGTCACCCTCCGCGGCAAACCACACATTTTCAGTGCCCGCCGGGCCGTTGAGCGGCGGCCTGCAAGCGCTGGCGAACGACGCCAACGTGATGCTCGTCTTCACCCCGGATCAGGCCGCGAATAAAACCACTTCTGGCCTCAAGGGAAACTACTCCGTGCAAAGCGCGTTTGACCACCTGCTGGCGGGCAGTGGCCTGAAAGCCGTTCGCGAAGGGAACAGTTATAGACTGGTCTCAACGAGGGTTGCCGCCGGTGAAGCCACGCCGATTAGTGTCCCGGAGCTTTCCGTGGTCAGCGGCCTGGATGACAGCGTGGTGGCCGGGCGTTCAACGCTGAAGAAAGAGAATATCGAACGCATTCAGGCCGACAACGTCGCCGAGCTGCTGGATAAACTGCCGGGCGTCTCTTCTGCCGGTTCACCACGCCCGGGCGGGCAAAGCCTGAATATCTGGGGTATGGGCGGCATGGAAGACATCAACGTGACGCTGGACGGTGCGCCCAAAGGGTTTGAGAAGTACCGCCAGGGCTCGGTCTTTATCGAGCCGGAGCTTATCAAGCAAATCGACGTCGATAAGGGCCCGTTTAATCTCGCCAACGGCAACGGCGGCTTCGGCGGCAGCATTAAAATCGTCACCAAAGACGCGGCAGACCTGCTGCAACCCGGCGAAAATTTTGGCGGGATGCTGAAATACGGCTTCCATACCAACGATAATCAAAACATCTACAGCGGGGCGCTGTACGGCAAAACGCCGGAAGGCTTTGCCGACGGCATGATCTAC
Source organism: Cedecea sp. (assembly GCF_036500665.1). Lineage (NCBI taxonomy): Bacteria > Pseudomonadati > Pseudomonadota > Gammaproteobacteria > Enterobacterales > Enterobacteriaceae > Cedecea > Cedecea sp. The sequence continues at coordinate 12,908 of NZ_DASYBS010000014.1, read as the reverse complement.
GCCAGCAAACGCGATGGCGGCAATATTACCCGCCCGGACGGCACCCATTTTGACTACTCCGCCAACCGCCAGGGCACCTGGCTTGCTAAAACCAACCTCTACCTGACCGACGCGCAGACGCTGACGCTCTCGGCCATGCATTCCGACTCCACCGGCTGGCAGCCCTTTGCCGCCAAGCGCGACGACATCGCGGCACCAAGTCAGGCGGATGTCGACAAATACGGGTTAGACGAGGCCTGGCGCAGAAAGCTGGTTTACCGCGATCAGACCGATGAAAACTACTCCGTGAAGTGGAACCTGGCGCCGGCGGATAACCCGTGGATAGACCTGACGCTGAGCTACGCTTACTCCAAAACCAAACAGCATGACACGCGCCCTGACTCCGCGGGCACGTCCAGCTTCCTCGGCACACTCGGCAATGAAAGCTGGGTGGACTACAAAGACAACCTGGTGGAGGCCAGCAACAAGAGCCGTTTCAGCACCGGGCCGGTGGATCACCTGCTGGAAATCGGCGCGAGCTGGCATAAAAATCAACGCGACGCGCTGATGTACTACCCTGGCTACAAGAAGAATGCGGCCTACAATTATGGCTACTTCCAGCCGTATTACATGCCTGCCGGGGAGCAGCAAACGCGCGGGCTATACATTCAGGACAGCATGACGCTCGGCAGCGTCACCGTGACGCCGGGCGTGCGCTACGACAGCGTGACGAATACCGGCGAGCCAAACATCGCCTCAATGTACAACAGCAGCGATCCTAAAGTCGGCCACGACTACAGCAGCAAAAGCTATCACGGCGTTACGCCTGCGCTTGGGCTGGTCTGGAAGGCCACGCCGACTATGTCGCTGTTTGCCGACGTCACCCGTACATGGCGTGCGCCGACCATTGATGAGCAGTACACCGTGCAGTACGCGCTGTCTAACGTGTCCGGCTCCAGCCGCGATCTGAAAGTAGAAACCATCAACAGCGTTCGCGGCGGCATGATCCTGAACTTCAATAATTTGCTGGCGGACGACGACAGCGTACAAATTCGCACCACGCTATTCCGCAACCGTGGCAAAGACGAAATATTCTACCGTCGGGGCGTGCTGTGCGAGGCGCAGTCGGTGAACAGCAATGCCAAATGCGGATCGCCGCTGTCGAACTACCGTAACCTGCCGGGGTACACCATCCAGGGACTGGAAATTGAGTCGTTTTACGACAGTCACCGCATGTTTGGCAGCCTCTCGTTCTCCACCATTCGTGGCCAGCGTGATGCTTCCCCGCGCGACCCTTGGGGCAACAAGACCTGGATCGCAGAAATTCCGCCCGTCACCGCACACACCACGCTGGGCGTAAAAGCCCCCGAATGGAACATGACGTTCGGCTGGACGATGGATATGGCGCGCAAGCAGGATCGCTCCCCGCAGGACGACGACCCGTTAGCGGGCATCTGGGCGCTGCCAAAAACCAAAGGCTATGCCCTGCAGGGGCTGTTTGCCACGTGGCAGCCGGAACAGGTGAAGGGTATGGAGGCTCGCGTAGCCGTCGATAACCTGTTCAACACCGACTACTACCCGTATCTGGGCGAGTCCGTCTCGGGCATCGGGCGCAACATCAAGCTGAGTATTTCTCAGAAATTCTAATGTGTTACCCGCAGCGCCGCCGCAGGCGCTGCTTTCTTATCACCTGCTTCCCCACGCAAAAGTACATTAATACTCCGCAATCTCTTGACATAAAAATAGAGAAATGAAAATAATAATGATTATCATTTCAGTATTTATCACGCCCTGATAAAGATCAATGGTGAGTAACATAATGTCCCGTGCCCAACAGGTTGCGCAGCAGCTTTACTGCGATCATCAGCGCTGGCTGTACCACTGGCTGCGCAATAAGGTCGGCTGTCCGGAACAGGCACAGGATCTGACTCAGGATACCTTTATCAACATCCTGGTCAGCCCCGATCTGGCCGCAATCCGCCAACCACGGCCTTTCCTCGCCACGGTAGCCCGGCGTTTAATTGCCAACCATTACCGCCGTAAGAAAATCGAAGAGGCCTGGCTCGATGCCCTGGCCTTACAGCCGGAACAGGAGCACCCTTCTCCCGAAGCAAAACTGCTGATCCTCGAGGTGCTGGAACACATTGACACAGCGCTGGACGGGTTACCTCCCCAGGTCAGAGAAGCCTTCCTGCTGGCTCACTTACAGGGCATGCGCTACTGCGATATTGCCGAGCGCCTGCACGTCTCCAGTAGCTCCGTTAAGCAATACCTCCAGCGTGCCAACCTGCACTGCTTCTTCGCACTAAGCTCATGATCCCACGACCTTTAGTTGACCGCCATGGTCAAGCGCTTAGCCGCGAAAGCGCACACGCTGCGGCATCCTGGCTTACGCTGATGATGTCTGACGAAGTCAACGAGCAGGACAAAGTTAACTGGCAAAAATGGCTGGCGGAGAGTGTCGATAACCAACGCGCATGGCGGCATATTGAAGCGGTTTGCGCCGGGTTCAGGCAGGTTGACGACAAACTGGCGCAGCAAAGCCTCTCTTCGCTAAAAAACAGCGGCAGACGTCGCGCTTTAAAAGGGCTAGGCGCTCTGCTGCTGGTCGGAGGCTCACTGGAATGGGGCAGACAGCAGCACGGCTGGGAAGCATTTACCGCCGATTACCGCACCGCAACGGGTGAACTGCGCAAGGTTGAGCTAAGCGAGGGGAGCCAGCTGCTGTTGGATACCCAAACCGCGCTAAACGTCCACTATACGGGGCAGCAGCGCCAGATTGAGTTACTCAGCGGCGACCTGCTGATTACCACCGGGCAGCGTGAAAAGCTGTCGGCCTGGCCCCGACCCTTTAGCGTGACGACACCTCACGGCAAAGTGCTCGCACTCGGCACTCAATTCCGGGTAAAGCTGGAGCCGGAACGCACCCATATTGCCGTTTACCACGGAGCCGTGCGCCTTTATCCGCGCAGTTCAGGACTGGCCGGGCTTCAGCTCGGTGCGGGCCAGGGAGCATGGCTTACGCGTGAACAATCCGGTGGCCTGCACGACGGTGAAAAAGAGCCCGGCTGGTCTCGCGGCAAACTGCTGGCTGACGATATGCCGCTCGGGGATTTCCTGCGGGAAGTGAACCGCTATCGCCCAGGCGTTTTACGCTGCGACGAGGACATCGCTTCCCTGCGGCTGTCGGGCGTTTTCCCGCTGACGGATACCGATGGGATTCTGGCCGCCTTACCGCGCGTCTTACCCATCAGGATAAATACGCTGTCGCGCTACTGGGTCAGCCTTTCACGGCAGTGAATAATGCTTCGCCGAGGGTTTATCCATGCTGATTGTCTCGTTATTCATTCGAGGCTGCCCGTTTACGCAGTTCGCGTGTCCTCTCTCTTATCTCTCCTGAAACGACAACCAGCCGCCCGGCTGCGGAGTAATTTGGTCATGCCTTCAACCCTGCCGATAAGACAACCTCTTCCTGCCTGGCCCGATAGCCTCCCAACCTCACGCCGGGGCATCGGGCTACTGCTGGCGCTTTTGCTGCACGCTGGCGTATTCCTCTGGCTCACTTACCGGCCCACGCAGGAACAGCCGGCCACCGCGCCACCGCCTATTGCACTGATGATTTTACCCTCCACCAACCCGGCATCCACGGCAACGCCGGAGAAGCAGCCAGACAAGATCAAACAGATACGGTCGGCGGCGCCTCAGGAGAAAGCGGAGCCAAAAGAAGAGGTGAAAAGCGTGGAGGCACCGAACCCGGAAATCGTGGTCGCCAAAAAAGTGCGGCACAGTGCCAAAACCAGACCTCAGCCGGTTAAGCCACACGATGCCGAAGTACCGCCGGCACCCACGCCACCCGCGCCCGAAACCCACGCACCCGCCAGCCATCCTCAGCAAAGCGCCGGTACCGCAGGGAGCAGCGCCGTCAGCGCCCCAAGCCCAGGCGAAGTGAACTGGGTCAGCCTGCTGCGCCAGCGCCTGGACCGCTTTAAACGCTACCCGGCTCAGGCCTTACGTCAGCAGGCGCAGGGCGTGGTTTATCTGAGCCTGACGCTCGACAGGCATGGCGGGGTGCTCAGCGTGGCGTTGGACAAAAGCAGCGGCACGCCAACGCTGGACAGGGAAGCGCTTGCCCTGCCGGCTCGCGCGACGCCTCTGCCCGCCCCCACCAGCGATATCGCCCCAGGACAGGCGCAAATTACGCTCACGCTGCCGATCCGCTTCGATCTTCGCCCATAACGTCTCTGGCCCAATGCTCGGTCCTGCAGCATTGGGCGCGTAACCCTCTATGCGATCGTTAAAGATCACAAAATCACGGCATTAATTCGTCTTCACATTGCACAATCGAGCATTAGATCTTATGTTAACCGAGCAACATCAAGCATAAGATAACGAATGAGGATACCGCAGTGAGAAATAACCATGTTGGGCAGATAGTGATGAATGAATCGACGATTGCCGATGGCGTAACCAAAGTCGCCAGACAGCTTAATAGTCGCTATCACGAGGCGGTGGTGATAACGGTCGTTCCCGGTGGGATCCTGTTTACTGCCGACCTGGTCAGGCAGCTAACTTTCGATATATCAATGGACTACATTTCCTGCCCGCACACGCCGGGCGACAGAAATAACGGCTCTACCATCGTTTACCACGACAACATTGGCATCAAGGGGAAAGACGTGATTTTGGTGGATGATGCCATCGAGTCCGGCGGCACCATGAAGCGCCTTGTCGAGCATTTAACCGAGAACTACGCCCCGAAATCCCTTTCCATTGCCACGTTGTTTGTGAAGCCGGGCCGCGTAGAGATCCCCGTGGAGCAATTTCATGCCTACATCATGGACAACGATGACCTGCTCATCGGCTACGGCATGCCGTGGGAAAATAAGTACCGTAATCTGCCCTTCGTCTCAAAACTAAAAATATAAACGCCTACAGAACGCTTACCGATGGGATAACAACATGATAAAGCTGATCATTACCGACCTGGACGGCACTTTCCTCAATAGCCACGGCGACTATGACCGTGAATTATTTGCCCAAACACACCGCTTAATGACGCAAAAAGGCGTCCACTTCGCCGCCTGCACCGGCAAGCAGTGCCAGCGGGTAGAAGAGCTGTTCGCCGATTACCGTCAGGATTTATGGATAATCGGCGACAGCGCCACGCGCATCAAAAGGAACGGCGAGTATATCTACGAGTCGCTTATCAATAATGCGCTGGGATTACGCATTATCGACACGCTGGAGGCCGCCAGCGACAGCCACGTGATTATTGCCTGCGGCAGCGAAAGCGCGTTTATTCGCAAAGATGTGCCGCAGCGCCTTACAGACAAAATGCGCCAGTCCTACGCCAGCCTGGCGCAGGTGGACTCTTTTGCCGAACTCGATTGTGATTTCGTGAAGATAAGCGTCTATGACGAAGCCGGAAGCTGCCCGCAGACCCGGCCGGTGCTCGCGCCTTTTGAGCAGGATGTTTATATCGTGGTGTCTGAAGCGGCGTGGATCGATATTGCCGACTACGGTGTTCACAAAGGGACGACGGTGCAAAAGCTCCAGCAATTACTGCACGTCAGCCAGGCAGAAACCCTGGCGTTTGGCGACGGTTATAACGACCTGGAGCTGCTGGCTCAGGCGGAATACAGCTTCGCGATGCGCAATGCGTTTGAGGAGACGAAGGCCGCTGCGCGATTCATCACCGGCAGCAATGACGAGAGCGCGGTCCAGCACACGATAAAAAGCCTGCTGGCGCTGCAAAACTGAATGTGAAGATGGGCGGCAGACGCGTCGCCCGTTTTGCTAGCCGGCGACTTCGATATGCAGGTTAACGCCGCTGAAATCGGCAATGTTGGTTTCGGTGCTGACCACCGCCACATCAATGTCTTCGCAAGGCGCCACTTTATAACGTGCCACCTGGGACATCTTATTGGCCGTTACGGCGGCGACCACCTCGTTGCTCTGGCTCAGCAGTTCTCGCTTAAAACAGGCATCTTCGTAATAAACCGCGCTCAGGCCAGCCTGCGGATCCAGCCCACAGACGCCGATAAAGGTCTGATCGAAAACCATGCCTCGCAGCTGGTTCACCGTGTCGGATCCCAGGGTGCTGCCGGTCAGCGGATTCACTTTGCCACCCAACAGAATCAGCTCGCCACGGGTACGGCCGCTTAGCGCGGCGGCAATCTGCGGAGAATTGGTGACAATAGTGAGATCCAGCTCTTCGGGAATAAACTCCACCATCGCCAGATAGGTTGAACCGGCGTCGAGAAACACGCAGGTATTGGCTTTGATCATCCCGGCACACTTTCTTGCCACCTGGGATTTCTCCCCCACATCCTGCGACACGCGAGTTTCGAAGCTGGCAGACTGCTGGAACTGGCTGATGGCGCCGCCATAAACCTTTTTACACAGGCCACGGCGCGCCAGCTCCTGCAGGTCGCGGCGAATAGTGTGCTCAGACACGCCCAGCTTCCGCGCCACGTCAGCCCCAATCACCCTGCCTGTTTCGGTCAGGATCTGGTGGATCATCGCCTGGCGCTGTTCAGGCAATGCGTCATAATCTGTCACGTTTAGCCCTCAAATAGCTGCAATTGTGCATAACATATCACAATCTATCATTCCCATGATGACAGTGAGTCAGCATTCTCCTTGACTCCTATAAAATTTAATTTCGCCCATTCCTGACGACAGACAATAATCAGGAAGAAACTTTCCGCTAAATTTTTCTACACCATTCAGATTTATTAAAGCCTTTTTCTTTTTTTCTTACTCATTTCGGGTGAAATAACGGTAAGTCCGGCGTGTAAAGCAAGCGTGGCCGAATTCACTTTATCCACCTGTATCGGGTTATAATTCCAGAAATCTTTTGCCACATCAGAATGTGGATGGCCAGGTGAGGATAGACTCGGATCAGAGCTAAAAAGGCTATACTCAGGATTCAAAATCTTTGCCAATCCCGAACGCCAGTTACCTTTCGCACCATGATGCATAACCTGTAGAAGATGAATGTTTTTCATTCTTTTTTCTCCTAAAAAATCAATCAGCGAGTTTATTCTTTTTAATGTATTAAGATAACCATCACCGGTATACAGAACACCTGATTTTGTAGGTGGCCAAAAATACAATGTTGATTTTTCAGTAACAACTCTAAGCTGTAAATTTTGCTGCTTCCAGATATATAACTCTGAATGAATAACCCAAGAGCAAAAATTTCCTGAAAGAATAGGTCCTGTATAGAGAAATAATGATATGACATTTCTTCTGTATGGCTTACACCCGAAAACATCATCATAAATCTCTTTCAGCTCAGTAAGGATTGAATGTCTTTCAGCGTTATTCTTCCCCAAAAGCAAGCTCTTTGACTTAAGTAAGACCTTCTTCTTAAACTTTGCATTTACTAAAGAAACCAGACAAGAATCATTATAGGGTACAAATTCCCATACAGAAAAAATTTGCAAGCATGCCCCCACCTCAAGAGTAAGAACCTGAGCTTTAATACCCGCGTTTTTATTTTCTCTGTCCTCAGCAGTCAACATACTATCATCTGGGTTTACTGCTTTATAGTTACCCTCAATGAGAGCCTGTCCAGAAATTGGTAACTCTTCATCAAAATTATATTCATTAGGTTCTAGCTTTCGTGGAGATATGAAATTATCAGGTATATCTGAAATCTCATCAGGCGCATCGTTAGGAGATGAAACATAAATAATCCGCCCAATCCCTCTTGTTGCTTTACGCTGAAGAAACGCTACAGGATCAATTAAAAAATCCATTAGATAGGAACCTGATCGGCAATTTTCCTCAAAAGCTATAACTAATCTTTTCCACATTGGAATATAAGGAAGAAGAACGTCTCCGACCTTAAAACGAGAAAGAATATCAACAACCCCGCTAATATGATCATGATCGAAATGTGACAAGCAAATTAAATCAATGAAATTACTTCCATTTAAATCATTTGTCTTAACAGCATAATGGTTTATTTTTTCATGAAGAAGGTCTTTCTTAGAGTTCGTGCCACAATCGTAAATCCATTGGTATACCACTTTGGATTCATTATTTAATAAAGCCCCAGTACAAAATAACCCTTGACCTACTCCATAAAAATCATAATTTACTTCCCACATTTTCATATCTCTTTCAGCCAATAAAGAAAAAATATTTATCTGACAATATACTTTTACATTTAAATGGAAAGATTGTATCTAACAACAACTGTGACCTACCATTAATAGTAGGGGAAAATATAGGCGAACATAAAATGCTAAATAAAAGAGCATCACAGTTCACGAGTATCATGAAATCATTCCGTGCTATAAACGGAATGCATAGACCGAAACGAAGATGCACATCTTTTTGATTAGTTTTATTCCACCAGCGCCTGCGCGCACGCCCAGGCTGAACTCCAGGCCCACTGGAAGTTATAGCCGCCGAGCCAGCCGCTGACGTCCATCACTTCGCCGATAAAATAGAGACCCGGCGCTTTTTTGGCTTCCATGGTACGCGAGGAAAGTTCGTTGGTGTCCACGCCGCCCAGGGTCACTTCTGCCGTGCGGTAGCCTTCGGTGCCGTTGGGCTGAACGCGCCAGCTCTGCAGAGTATCAACCAGCTCGCTTTGCTGGCGGCTATTCAGTTGCTTGAGCGTGACGTCCGGGATTTGCTCCAGCTGCTGCAAGCATTCCACCAGGCGCTTGGGCAGCACCATCGCCAGCGTGTTTTTCAGGCTCTGATTTGGGTGCGCGTTGCGCTGCTCGTGGATAAAGCCGTCCAGATCGGTGTCCGGCAGCAGATTCACGCTGACGAATTCGCCCGGCTGCCAGTAGCTGGAGAGCTGTAACACGGCTGGGCCAGAAAGGCCCCGGTGGGTAAACAGCAGGCTTTCCCGGAAGCTGACGCCGTTTTCTGCGGTGATGACGGACGGCACCGAGACGCCGGACAGCACCTGCAGTTGCTCCAGCAGAGGTTTATGCAGGGTAAACGGCACCAGCCCCGCACGGGTCGGCAGCACCTTCAGGCCAAACTGCTCCGCCACTTTATAACCGAACGGCGTCGCGCCCAGCCCCGGCATCGACAGGCCGCCGCTGGCGATAACCAGTTTGGCCCCCTGAACGCTGCCGCCGTTAAGCTGTAACGTAAAGCCCTGCTCGTCACGCTCAATGCCCAGCACCTCGCTGCGCAGGCGCATCGTCACTTTGCCTTTCTCGCATTCGGCCACCAGCATATCGACCACCTGCTGCGCGGAGTCGTCGCAGAACAGCTGACCAAGGGTTTTCTCATGCCAGGCAATACCGTATTTGCCCACCATGTCGATAAAGTCCCACTGGGTATAACGCGCCAGCGCTGACTTACAAAAATGCGGGTTCTCGCTAAGATAGGCCGCTGGCTCAACATAAAGATTAGTAAAGTTGCAGCGGCCGCCGCCGGACATGAGGATTTTACGGCCCGGCTTTTTACCATTATCAATCAGCAACACGCGGCCACCAGCCTGCCCGGCCAACGCCGCACAAAACATTCCCGCTGCACCCGCACCTATAATAATGGCATCAAACTTTTCCACGACCGACTCCCAACTATACTTAAGGCAACGGATTGTAAAGACCCGCGGCTGGTCACACCAGCTTTATGGTGAATAACAAATGCAGGTTATTGATAAACAAAATGTAAATCATTCCACTTGTTTGCCTGATGGCGACTAAAATCAAAAAAAGTCCAGATTTCACTTTGCCGCGGTGGAGGTTGTCTTACATAATGCGCCGCGTTCATGTCCTCAAAATGGCGTAACGTCTATGCTACATTTGTTTGCCGGCCTGGATCTTCATACCGGGCTTTTACTTTTGCTTGCTCTGGCATTTGTGCTGTTCTACGAAGCTATTAATGGTTTCCACGATACGGCCAACGCAGTAGCAACGGTAATTTACACCCGCGCTATGCGATCGCAACTTGCGGTGGCAATGGCTGCGTTGTTTAACTTCTTCGGCGTTCTGCTCGGTGGGCTGAGCGTAGCCTATGCCATTGTGCATATGCTGCCTACAGATCTGCTGTTAAACGTAGGATCGGCACATGGTCTCGCCATGGTGTTCTCTATGTTACTGGCCGCTATTATCTGGAACCTCGGCACCTGGTATTTCGGTCTGCCGGCCTCCAGCTCCCATACGCTTATCGGTGCCATCATCGGTATCGGTTTGACCAACGCGCTGCTGACCGGCACCTCGGTTGTCGACGCGCTGAATATCCCGAAAGTTGTTGGGATCTTCGCTTCATTAATTCTGTCCCCGATTGTCGGGTTGGTGATTGCCGGTGGGTTGATTTTCCTGCTGCGCCGTTACTGGAGCAACACCAAGAAAAAGCAGCGTATTCACCTGACGCCTGCGGAACGTGAAAAGCAAGACGGCAAGAAAAAGCCGCCTTTCTGGACGCGAATCGCCCTGATCCTGTCCGCTATCGGCGTGAGTTTCTCTCACGGCGCTAACGACGGTCAGAAAGGCATTGGCCTGATTATGCTGGTGCTGATTGGCGTGGCTCCGGCGGGCTTCGTGGTGAACATGAACGCCTCCGGCTACGAAATCACCCGGACCCGCGATGCGGTGAACAACGTCGAAACTTACTTCCAGCAGCATCCTGAACTGCTGCAGAAAGCGACAGGTTCGGAACAGCTGATCCCGTCTCCGGAAGCGGGCGCAACTGAACCGGCTCAGTTCCACTGCCATCCGGCTAACGCGATCACCGCACTGGACCGCGCGAAGCTAATGCTGACCGACATCGAAAGCTACGACAAGCTCAGCATTGAGCAGCGTAGCCAGCTGCGTCGCATCATGCTCTGCATCTCCGACACAACCGATAAAGTGGCGAAGCTGCCGGAAGTGAACGCGGACGATCAGCGCCTGCTGAAGAAACTGAAAGGCGACATGCTTAGCACCATCGAGTACGCGCCGGTCTGGATTATTCTGGCCGTTGCGCTGGCGCTGGGTATCGGGACGATGATCGGCTGGCGCCGTGTGGCGACCACCATCGGTGAGAAGATCGGTAAGAAAGGCATGACCTATGCGCAAGGGATGTCCGCGCAGATGACGGCCGCCGTTTCTATCGGTCTGGCAAGCTACACCGGGATGCCGGTTTCCACCACTCACGTGCTCTCTTCCTCCGTGGCGGGGACGATGATCGTGGACGGCGGCGGCCTACAGCGTAAGACGGTAACCAATATCCTGATGGCCTGGATATTCACCTTACCGGCTTCGATTCTGCTCTCCGGCGGGCTGTACTGGATTGCGCTGCGCTTCGTGTAAGCGGCAGCCAAAAGAAAAAGCGGGTCAGGAAACTGGCCCGCTTTTTTTATGCTTATGCATAACTCAGCCCTGATAACCTAGTGCCAGATAATCAGCCCAACAAGGCTAATTACCACCAGCCCGCACAGCGAACTCGTCAGAATAAACTGGCGGCGCAGGCGCTCACAGCGGCGAATAAATTCCTCGTCGTGGTGGTCCAGATAGCGCTGACCGTAAATATAACGCACCAGCCGTACCTGTTTGCTGGGTTGACCGTGCGAGGTGAAAAAACCGCCGCCGTCGACATACTGATACAGCAGTGGATCGCACCCGCGCAGCACCACCAGTAACGCGCGCAGTGAAGAGTAATAGCGCGCCATATTCACCACACAAACTACACAAAGCGCCCAGAACAGCGCGACGGTGCTGATCATGTACCCCTCCCGGCGAAGCCCTCGAAGCGTTTGCTCCGGGACAACCGCTCTCCCCGAAAACCCTGTCAGACAATCCTGCAGCGAATAACCGATACAGGTCACAGCAATCTTCCCGTCCGGCTCATTTAATAGTGTAGGAGATCCCTTAATTTTTTTACCACCGCGTTAATCTTTATCAAAGTGGCCAGATTCATTTTTCGCTTGAATGAGTTTGAGGGATAGCGCATTGTCGGGCTGAATAGCTCGTTATAAGATAGAAATACCATCTACAATTTAAGTCTTTAGATCGGGTGACCGTAGCTCATGCCGCTGCGGTTTAGACGATGACGGCGAGAGTCATCGATAACTTATGGAAGGAGTAACATTATGGCTTACAAACACATTCTGATCGCAGTTGACCTCTCCCCTGAGAGTAAAGTCCTGGTAGAAAAAGCCGTGTCCATGGCTCGTCCTTATAACGCGAAAGTTTCCCTGATTCATGTCGATGTAAATTACTCCGATCTGTATACCGGGCTGATTGATGTCAATCTGGGCGATATGCAGAAACGCATTTCCGAAGAGACTCACCACGCGCTCACCGAGCTCTCCACCGGCGCGGGTTATCCTATCACCGAAACGCTGAGCGGCAGCGGCGACCTGGGCCAGGTGCTGGTAGACGCCATTAAGAAATACGATATGGATTTGGTGGTTTGTGGGCACCACCAGGATTTCTGGAGCAAGCTGATGTCCTCGGCGCGCCAGCTGATCAATACCGTGCATGTGGATATGCTGATTGTTCCGCTGCGTGATGAAGAAGACGAGTAACACTTTCCCCTCACCCTAACCCTTAGCCCCAAAGGGGAGAGGGGACTGAATTGCGGTAAGCGTTAACCCTCTCCCCACAGGGGAGAGGGGACTGAATAGAGCATAACTCTTTGATTTTCCCCCCTCTCCCTTCTGTGTCTCTTTGTCACATTCTGGTTTCAAAGTTTTCCGGAAGAACTCTTTAGCCTTCAACCGTTCCGTTCACCCGTAAATCTGTTTTCCATATAAGTTTCCAGCACGGTGAACGTGTGAGGGGGAAATACGCCATTCCCCCTCATAACCCCCGGCGCCCGGCGAGCTCATCGCCGCTGAAGCGGTAAACCCACCGGCTATCACCCAAACATTCGGGGTCGTTCGCGATTCGTTCCCGACGATCGCTCTCTTTCGCTGCTCCCGGCAGCTCAACCCCGCCTGAGTTGGGTCATAACCGGGGGCG
>NZ_DASYBS010000013.1:0-47067 GCF_036500665.1 Cedecea sp. | reverse complement strand
AACAAACGGTTACTGGAACGGCTGGGTCATATCCCACCGGCAGAAGCGGAAAAGGCCTGGTACGCTTCCATCGGGAATAAGGATCTGGCAGCCTGAGTTCACAGACAAAACACTCTCCCGGAAAACCGGGGCGGTTCACTCCTTGAGATAGAGGGCATCTTCTGCGGAGCCTGGGTTTGAAGCACCCAAAAGCAAACCAACATTGAGATTGCTGCTGTCTATCTCGCTGGCTCGCTTGATAGCAACTTTTGATTCACTCATGTAGCGAGGCTGGCTAAACATAACCAGATAAACGGTAAGCAACGCCATCGGGGCTATCACAATAATTTTGCCCAAATGGTGCTGAATAACAGCCAGCTTGAGCCGTGGCAGGCGTTTTGAGGCAAGGGATAACCAGGTTTTTATTTTCTTAATCAACATACAGCTATCGTCACTTACAGAAATGGTATCGGCCCTTTGAGGGGCAATGGTCATCGTCGCTGTGATTTTTGTCAGAGTCGCTCAGCGCTTAGTCAAAAATACGCACCAGCCCTAACACCGCCTGGCCACTTTCTTCCGTCACCAGAATTGCGGAAATACGGCGCTGGTGCATGAGTGCTTCCGCATCTACCAGCATCGTCGAGGCTGGAATTGTCAGGGGCTGGCACACCATCATTTGCTCGGCAATTGCGGTCTGGCAGTCGGCATGTTTTTCCATATAGCGCCTGAGATCGCCGTCGGTAATAATGCCCGCAAGCAGGCCGTCTTTTGTGACCATTACCATGCCCTGGCGGCCACTCGTTATCTCCTGGATAACGCGACGGAAATCAGCCTTAACATCGACTTGTGGAACCTGAAGATTCATCACGTCACTGACGCGGGTAAGCAGGCGGCGGCCAAGTGAGCCGCCTGGGTGATAGCGCGCAAAGTCGTCTGGTTTGAATTTTCGCTTTTGCATGAGTGCGAGTGCCAGCGCGTCGCCTATTGCCAGCGTTAAGGTGGTGGACGTCGTGGGTGCCAGATTATTAGGGCAGCATTCACTGATCATATGCAGTTCCAATACTGCATCAGCATGCTTAGCCAGCGTTGACTGCCCGTTATTGGTTATTGCAATAATCTTGTTACCAAAGCTTTTTAATGAAGGGATCAGTTTTAGTATTTCATCGGTCTCACCGCTCGCCGAGATGAGCAGCAACAGGTCTGAAGGCGTGATCATGCCTAAATCGCCGTGGAAGGCCTCTGCCGGATGAATAAAGAAGCTGGGTGTGCCCGTTGACGCCATCGTGGCAGAGATCTTTCTGCAAATGTGCCCCGATTTCCCCATCCCAGATGTAATAACGTGCCCTCTGCATTCCTGCATCAGGTGAAGCGCTGCGGCATACTGTATTGGCTCGAACTGCTGTGCGATGTGTAATAGCGCCTGCCCCTGTTGAATAAGCGTATCACGTACCACTTTAATGAACGTTGACTGCATTAAGTCCAAAGAGGTTGCAGCCTGATTATATTCCGTCATTTACATTCCTTTGAGTGATGTTTTTCCGTTAAGCATGTAGCAGAGCAATAAATTAATAACGAAACGGGTCACCTTTCTAACGGTGTTTCTCTATGCAATAAACAAGCGTAAATACTAAATAAAGCCATTCCCCCTTGATGGGGGGATTCATCCACCAGAGCATTGAGGGTTAATTAAAGTTATGAGGGGTTTGTATAAGATAATTTTTAACATGGTTTTACTTTTAACACAAATCATTGAGGCTAAAATTTAATTGAATTCATTATATTTACACCGTGAATGTTTGGTGGGGTGTTATTTGCGTATTTTATTTTCTCGGTTATATCGAGGTGGCTTTATGAGAATAATCGCCTAAATATAATGTTTCGTTTTTATCTTGGTGGGGTATTTAATCGCGTGCCAAAAGTGGACGTACCGATAAATAAAAAGCCCGTTCTGGCGGACGGGCTTTTTAACACGGAGTGGGAAATTACCACCAAACCTCGGCCTGTACCCCGGCCATAAACTCGTTTTTGCTGTTTTCGTTAAAGCGGAAGTCAGACAGCTCGTTATCCAGGATATTCAGGTACGTGCCGTAGAAACGAATCTCAGGACGCGAGCCGAGCAGGCTTGGGCCAACCTTCAGAGCATGATAGAGCGTGGTTTTGTAGCCAGACTCTTTCAGGTTCACGCCCTGCTCGGTTTTGTTTTTCTGGGTAAACCAGCTCAGCTCCAGGCCGGTCTGGTTCCAGGTATCCCAAATCCACGCCGGGCGAATAACGGCTCGAATGCTGCTGAAGTCGCTGTGGGCGCCGCTCTCATAGCTGTAGACATCGCTACCCTGGGAGTAAACCAGCGCGTTCGCCATGATGATTCTGTCCGCGAGGTACATTTCGCCCTGCGAAATCAAACGCCACGCCACGCCGTCAGTCTGGTCGCCATAGTAATAACGGCCCGGTGCCATTGAGTTGCTGGCCCCCGAGAAGTTCGCGAAGCTGCTGGCATAAGAGTTATTGGCCACCTGCAGGGTGAACTCGTTGAAGGTGTCACGCGGCAGATCCTGACGCACAATGGCCGTCGCCATCCAGGTATCCTTCAGCTTAAAGAAGGAGCCGTTATTTTCGTTGTCTTTCTGGTCGTCGGTTTTATTGGCAAAGGCGTATTTGCCCATCAGCGACAGCGAGCCTTTTTCCCACAGCGGAATGTTGCGGTAGCGCAGGTCAACCGAGTTGGTGTTCATCTGCGTGGTGTGGCTGAAGTCGCGGGAATAAACGTCGACGTCATTACGGCTGAGAGAGGCGTCAAGCTGGCCCACGCCAAGGTTCCAGTTCTGGATACCCACGGCGGCGGCCACCTGGGTCGTTAATGACTTCCAGTCGAGCATCTGGATTTCGTATTCTGGCAGCTTGTGTTTACCCACCCAGAAGTCAGCTTCCGGCGCAAACGGCAGGAAACCTCTGGTGGTCAGGAAAATATCGCTGAACTGCATGATATTTTCGTTGCCGTTGTTATCGCCAAACCAGGCGTCGTTATACTGCTCGCCGACGTTACCATCGTAGGTCACGATGGCGTTGGCGGTCTTGCCGTCTTGGTTGTAGACGCGTTGGTTCAGCGTTAAGTCGAACCAGCCGCTCATCTCGTTCCCGAAACGCCCGAGCGACCCGGCGGCGTAGGTTTGCGCTGACCCGTGGTTTGCCGCCGCCCAGCCGGAGCGGAAGTAGCCTTCGTAGCTAAAGCCAATATCGTCTTTAATGTATTTGCTGATGTCTTTCAGGGTGACGTTTTGTACGCTGGTTTTGCCGCCTTCATTATTTACAACGGCCACTTTCTGCGTGCCTTTAACCGGCGTTGGTGGCGATTTGGTGTCGAGATGATTATTTTCATTCTCGATGTTGTCTGCTACCGGAGAATAGACCGTCGGGTTAACCTGCGCCGTTGTGGACTGAACGTTGTTGCCGGTTGGCTGCAGTTGAGCGACCTTGTCTTTATATACGGCTAACTCTTTCTGCGTTTTATTTAATTCGGATTTGTTCTCTGATAATTGTCTTTCAAGCAATTCCAGACGCTGCTCAACCGTTAATTTTGCCGCCATTACGCTGGTTGAGGATAACGCCAGAAGGATGGATGAAGACAATAAGCTAACCTTCAATAAACTTGAATTCATAGAATGTCCCAGAAGTATAATTATTATTTGCCTCCGGTTTGAATAACCGGAGGCGGGTGAAAATTACATTGCTATCATCGGTAGATGTTTACTGCGCCGCCTGCGCTGCATTTACCTTATTGGCGGCAATAACGAACGGTAAATAGATTAACGTGGAGATGGCCAGACACAGCAGCCCGACAAACAGCGCCATCCAGTTCCCCCCGGTGCCGAAGAAGGCGATGAGCGGCCCCGGTGTTGTCCACGGAACGGCGTAGGCAATCGGCGGAATAATCTCCAGCGTCACGAAGGTGTAGCCAACCAGCGAGTTTACGAACGGCACCATAATAAATGGAATTATCAGAATCGGGTTCAGGACGATTGGCAGGCCAAAAATCACCGGTTCGTTGATGTTAAACAGGCCGGGCACGAAGGCCATTTTTGCCAAATCGCGATAGTCGGCGCGGCGGGAGGCGATAAAAATAGCCAGCAGCAGGCCGAGCGTCATCCCCGAGCCGCCGTAGTTGGCGAAGGCGTCGTTGATGCTACCCCAGGTAATAGGGTATGGCGCACCCCACGTGGTACCGTTGGAGGCGGCGAAAGAGAGGTTTTCGAGGTTAGCTTCGGAGAAAATAGTCTCACGAATAGCTGCCGTGGTGTTCGGTCCGTGAATACCCAGCACCCACAGGAAGTTGGTGACCAGGCCAAGCACCAGCACCGCGACGATATTGGTGCCCATGTTTTTCAGCGGCGCCTGAATCAGGGTATAAATCAGCTCGTTCAGGCCGTTAGGGGAGATTTTCGTCAGGCAGTAGTTCAGCACCGAGAAGAAAATCATCACGAAGAAGATAGGAATCAGTACTTTAAAGGAGCGGGCAACCGCCGGCGGTACGGCGTCCGGCATGGTGATAGTAATTTTTGGGTTGCGCGCCAGACGGCAGAAAATTTCCCCGGTAATCAGCGCGACAATCACCGCAACAAACAGTCCCTGAGGCCCCAGATACTGGGTCGTCAGGTATGCCTGTCCGCCCATCATTTGATACGGGGTATAGACCACAAAGAACGCGCCGATAGCGGTCAGACCGCACAGCAGGTCGTCCTGCTGATAGCTGATGGCGATATTACGTGCGACCAGGAAGGCTATCATTATCGACATAATATTCACCGACCCGTTCATCACCGGGGAGAATATCTTTTGAGCTTCGGCTAAATTAGGAAACAGAGTTCCAAGATGAAGCAGTGAGGCAATAAAACCATCCGGAGAAAGAATGGCAAAGTTAATCAGCACGATCAGCGAACTGGCCATGACGATCGGGAACGACAAAATAAAAGCATCACGGATGGCCGAGACGTGTATCTGAGAGTTTAATTTAATCGCAATAGGAACAAGAAGTTTTTCCATACCGCGTTCAAAGGCATTCATTATACTCATGATGCGCCCTTTATAATTAGAGAGATATTGACTGGTGATTTAAATTTATCGATAAAAAACCTTCCTCTAATCAGGAGGCGTGACGATAAACCTAATCAATTAATCAGTGAGTTATTATTTCGACCAGAAAGAATTAATGGCCGCCAAGCAGAGTTAACGCAGTATCCAGAACGGACTTTCCGTCCATTTGCCCATAATGCTTCATATCGATTACCGACACAGGAATTTTTCCCTGAGCAATTTCCTCGATTTCGCTTTTTTGAAAACGAACCTGAGGGCCCAGCAGGACCACATCCGCTTCATTTTTCTTTATTCTTTCTTTCGCTTCAGCAATCGCCAGTGCGTTAATATTGACCGAAATATTTCCCGCTGCAGCATGATCCTGCATTCTTTTAACCAGCATGCTGGTGGACATCCCAGCCGCGCAAACCAATAATATGTTCTTCATTTTTACCCTTAACTATTTTGTCGATAATCAGTCAGCGGCTAACTTAATGAATATCAATTTATTCATCTGCCATTTCGATCACAGTTAGTGAGCACCGAGTGGTGCAAAAAACAGAATGAAAATGAACCTGTGTTGAACTTTCGGCACTAATGAGATAGTAATTGATTGTTTTTAAATGAATTAAGGAGGTTCAAAAGTGGTTTATAAAGATGTTGTTAACTTACTAAAAAGCCGAATCAGTAGCCCAACCTGCAATATCGGCGACAGCCTCCCGTCCGAAAAAGAGCTGGCTGAATTCTACAACGTGTCGCGCAATACGCTGCGCAAAGCCTTGAGGGTGCTGGAAGATGAATCTCTGATCGAGCGCAGGCACGGCTCCGGTACCTACGTGAGAAACAAGCACTTTCAGGCCTCGGTAACTCACCTGGATAGCTTTACGGAAATTGCTAAAAGTGAAGGTAAAAAACCCTCCAGCCAGGTGCTGAGATTTGAGCTGCAGCAAGCCTCCGAGGAGATAGCCAGCCGCCTGCAGCTGGCCATCGGCGAGCCGGTGTATTACGCCAAAAGGCTGCGCCATATCGACAATGTCCCTATGCAGGTGGAGGAAACCTGGCTGTCCGTTAATCGCTTCCCGGATCTGACGGTTAACCACATGAAGCGATCGAAATTTTCCTACATCGAGGATGAGTGTGGCGTAGAAATTCATGGCTGCTATGAGTCATTCCAGCCGCTGCTGCCGCCGGCCGACATTGCTAAATTACTGCATATCAGCGTACGCGATCCGATTATTCGTATGGAAACTCAGTCGGTTGACGAAACTCACAGTCCTATTGATTATTCTATCCTCTACACCAACGTGTTTGAATTTCAGGTGAAGTATTATCTGCCGCGTAAGGCGGGTCACAGTTCTACGCAAAAAAGAGGTTCATTAATCATCTGATAAATAAACCTGTTCCCCGAGTACTGTTAAAAATCTGTTTAACTCTATGTAAATAATGCATTTAAACAGGTTCAAAAGTTGTTCAATTCGTGTTTTCTCCCTGCTTGCCTGACAGGCTTTCGATTGATTAAGCTTTGAATCATTGTCGGCAAGAAATACGCCATCGCGAGAATAGCTGGGAGAAAGTAACGTATGAATATCGCCGCATTTGATATCGGTGGTACCGCCTTAAAAATGGGGATCGTCAGCTCACAGGGCGAGATCCTGGCCAAGGGCAAAGAGACGATTAACGACAGCGACGGCGAGCAAATCTTACAGGCTATTCTGGCGTGGATAACCGCTCACCCCGGCTGCGAAGGCGTGGCGATCAGCGCGCCTGGCTATGTGAACCCGCATACCGGATTTATCGAAATGGGCGGCGCTATCCGCCGTTTTGACAATTTCGCCATCAAAGCGTGGCTGGAAGAGCGCACGCAGCTGCCTGTCGCCATCGAAAATGACGCCAACTGCGTACTGCTGGCCGAACGCTGGCAGGGCAAAGCGGCAGAGATGAGCAATTTTCTTGTGCTCACCATTGGCACCGGCATCGGCGGCGCAATTTTCTGTAATAACCAGCTGGTACACGGCGCACGCTTCCGGGCGGGAGAGTTTGGCTACATGCTGACCGAGCGCCCAGGCCCGCGCGATGTTCGCCGCTACACCATGAACGATACCTGCACGCTGAGAACCTTACGCAAAGACTACGCTGAGTACGTCGGCAAGCCGCTTGAAGAAGTCAGTGGGGAAGAGATTTTCGACCGCTTTGATGCGGGCGACGTGGCCTGCCAGCGCATGGTGACCGCGTTCTTCAACGACCTCGGCACCGGCCTGTATAACCTCGTCAATCTGTTCGACCCGGAAAAAATTCTGCTCGGCGGCGGCATTGTGGAACGCCCTGGCTTCCTTGAGCTGCTGCGCGAACACCTGGCCTGGTTCACCATCGACGACTATATCGACACCGTCAGCCACGGCAACGATGCCGGGCTCATTGGCGCGGTCTACCATTTTAATCAGCACTATCGGTCGCAGCATGCGATCTCTAATTAAGGGAGAGAATATGTCTGGATTTAAAGAAGGTTTTCTGTGGGGCGGCGCGGTTGCGGCGCATCAATTGGAAGGCGGCTGGAAGGAAGGCGGCAAAGGCATTAGCGTTGCCGATGTGATGACGGCCGGCGCCCACGGCGTCCCGCGTGAAATTACCGACGGCGTGCTGCAGGGTAAAAATTACCCCAACCATGAAGCGATCGATTTCTACCACCGCTATAAAGAAGACATCCAGCTGTTTGCCGAGATGGGCTTCAAATGCTTCCGCACCTCCATCGCCTGGACGCGTATTTTCCCGCTGGGTGACGAGCTGGAGCCGAACGAAGCCGGCCTGCAGTTCTACGACGACCTGTTCGACGAGTGCCTGAAGCACGGCATCGAGCCGGTGATTACGCTGTCGCACTTCGAAATGCCTTACCACCTGGTGACCGAGTACGGCGGCTGGCGCAACCGTAAGCTGATTGATTTCTTCCTGCGCTTCTCAAAAGTGGTCTTCACCCGCTACCAGCATAAGGTGAAGTACTGGATGACCTTTAACGAGATCAATAACCAGGCGAACTACCACGAAGATTTCGCGCCGTTCACCAACTCGGGCCTCAAGTATCAGCCGGGCGAAGACCGTGAGCCGGTGATGTACCAGGCGTCTCACTATGAGCTGGTTGCCAGCGCCCTGGCGGTTCGCGCCGCTCGTGAAATCAACCCAGCGCTGCAGGTAGGCTGCATGATTGCCATGTGCCCAATCTACCCGCTGACCTGTGCGCCGGGCGACATGATGATGGCGATGAACGCGATGCACCGCCGCTACTGGTTCACCGACGTGCACGTGCGCGGCAAGTATCCGCAGCACCTGCTGAACTACTTCGAGCGCCGTGGTTTTGAGCTGGATATCACCGACGAAGATCTGGCCGCGCTTGCCGAAGGCTGCGTCGATTACATCGGCTTCAGCTACTACATGTCGTTTGCCACCAAGGCCAGCGCCGACAACCCGCAGTTCGACTACGACGAATCGAAGAGCCTGGTCTCTAACCCGTACGTGCAGAAGTCAGACTGGGGCTGGCAGATTGACCCGGTGGGCCTGCGTTACTCCCTGAACTGGTTCTGGGACCACTATCAGCTGCCGCTGTTCATCGTAGAAAACGGCTTCGGGGCGATTGACGTTGCGCAGGATGACGGCTTCGTGGATGACCAGTACCGCATCGACTATCTGTCTGCTCACGTCGCGGAAATGAAAAAAGCGGTGGTGGAAGACGGCGTGGACCTGATGGGCTACACCCCTTGGGGCTGCATTGACCTGGTCTCCGCCGGAACGGGCGAGATGAAAAAACGCTACGGCTTTATCTATGTTGATAAAGACAACGAAGGCCACGGTAGCCTGAGCCGCAGCCGCAAAAAGTCCTTCAAATGGTATAAGGACGTTATCGAGAGCAACGGCGAAAAGCTCTGATAACACGCGTGGTTACCTGAATGAGCGCTGGCTTAAAAACCAGCGTAGAGTCTGGGCAAAGTTCATTGTACTATCAGAGCCTGAACCTCGGTCTAATAAAAACAATGGATTATGTTCTCTGGTTTGCCCCAAACAGTCGAAAACCACGTTTTTCGACTGTTTGTCATCAATCTTACGCTGGCTTAAAAACCAGCGTTTTTTTATTTCAGCTTCGCCAGCAATTCGCCGGAGTTGACCACAAAACCGAAGCACTGCTGTACGTTATATAAGGTGGCATCCACGCAATATTCCGGCGACGTGGTGGCACTGCAATCCTCCAGCAGCAGGCAGTCGTAGCCGTGGAAGTTGGCGTCCTGCAGCGTGCACAGCACGCACTGATCAACGTTCACGCCCGCAAACAGCAGCGTGGTTACGCCCAAATTTCTCAGCACGCTGTCCAGCACGGTGTCCTGAAAGCCGGACATTCGGTATTTATCGATGCGAATATCGCTCGGGACGGGAGCAAGTTCCTCCACGATATCTGCCGCCCAGCTTCCTGCCTGGAGTACAGGCGCGCCGGACTCAGGCAGCGGGTCGCCCAGGCCCGTTTGGGTGCCGTCCGGGTTATAAACATGCAGCAGCGCGGGGCTAAGGTTGAGCCTGTCCGGGCGGTTGCCCCAGTTAAGCCAAATCACCGGCACATCGGCCGCACGTGCCGACGGCAGCAGCCTACGCAGCGGATCAATTGGTGCGCGGGCGGGCGTGACGTCCACGCCAATATGCGCCAGCCAGCCTCCCGGATGGCAAAAGTCATTTTGCATATCAATGACGATCAGTGCGCTATGTTCCAGATCGAGCGTGATCTCGCGCCCACGGCTTTCCAGAGATACCGGCCGTGAAGGGCGGCCCGCACGAACCATGTTCACGCTTTGCGGTGTCACCAGCCACTGATTGCGCCGGGCGCTGCCGAGGGGATAACCAGCCATTACTCTGCTTCTCCTTGCAGCACCAGGAGATCTTCTTCGTCCAGCGAGACCGGGCTCCCGCGGCGGATCAATTCGGCGAAGCCTTCGTTTGGCGTCATTACCGTTAACGTATACAGCTTGCCCTTGCCGGTATTGCGGATGGCGTGTTCATTGCCCGGATGCAGCAGCAGGGCATCGCCTTTACGAATTGCCGTCTCCTCATCGTTACAGCGCGCGATACCCTCCCCCGCGAGGACATAGAAAAATTCATGCGCTTCGGCATGCACATTAGGAGGTGTGGCGCCGCCGGGGGTAAATATTTCAACCACAAACACGTTTTCGATATCGTCCTGATGTTTGTCGAACAGCACGGCAAAGTAGTTGCTGTCCGTTGGGCTGATGCGAAAAGCTTGGGCGCTGGACACGTCGGTAAGGCGGAAATGTTTCATCGATTATGACTCCTTGCGATAAGGCTGCGTCAGGGCGCGGGGCTGGAGGGTTCGCCCCACCACGCCGGACATCGCCAGAATAGTTAACAGGTACGGCAGCGCCAGCAGAACCTGCGGCGGCAGCGAGCTTTCGAAGACTTGCAAAGAGAGCTGCAGCGCATCGGCAGCGCCAAAAATAAAGGCGGCCAGCAGGGCTTTTAGCGGGCTCCAGCGGCCAAAAATCACGATAGCCAAGGCGATAAACCCCTGGCCGCTGACCACGTTGTCGCGGAACAGGCCGATTTGCGCGGTAACCAGATAGCCGCCGGCAAGCCCGGCCCCGAGACAGGAAAACAGCACGCCCCAGGTACGCAGTTTCAGCACGCTAAGCCCGGCGGCATGGGCCGCTTTGGGGTTTTCACCCACGGCGCGTAGCGCCAGGCCAAAGCGGGTATGGAACAGGCCAAAGTGAGCGATAAACACCAGAGCCAGGGTGAGATAGAGCGGCCAGGGCTGGGTAAAAAGTACCGGGCCGATAAACGGCAGGGATGACAGCAGCGGCACGGGCCAGGCAGCAAACATCGGGATCGCCGCCGTTCCGCTGGTGCCCATTGCCAGGGAATAAATCCAGGAGGCCAGGCCCGCCGCAAGAATGTTAAAGACAATGCCGATCACAATCTGGCTGGCGTGGGCGCGTAAATAAAGCGCGGCCAGCAACACGCCAACGAGCAGCCCGCCTGCGCCGCCGGCAAAAAAGCCGAGCAGCGTCGAGCCGGTATACGCGGCCGCAAGATAGCTGCTGAGCGCCCCCAGCAAAATAGTGCCTTCCAGCCCGATGTTGAGCACACCTGCGCGTTCGGCGTAGATCTCGCCGAGGGCGGCAAGTAAGACCGGGCCTGCAAGGCGGATGGCCGCTGCCAGCCAGCCGATGAAAAAGGCGGCATCCAGATGGGTCATTGCGCTCATGATTTTTTCTCCACTAAAGCATCCTGCACGACTGTCCGGGCTGGCAGGCGCAGGCGGTAATAACGCAGCACGTCTCCTGCCAGAATCATCATGACCACCAGGCTTTGTAATATCAGCACCACCGAAGTTGGCAGGCCGGTTTCACGCTGCATGGCACCGCCGCCAACCTGCAGCCCGCCGTACATAATGGCGGTAGGGATCACCAGCAGCGGGTTCAGCCGCGCCAGCAGCGCCACAACTACGCCGATAAAGCCAACGCCGCCGGAAATGCCGTCCATTAATCGGTGCTGTACGCCAAGCACCGCGCACAGCCCGGCGAGAGCCGCAAAGCCGCCGCCCAGGTAAACCGCGCTCATTTGGCGACGGGCAACATCCACGCCGCCGTAGCGTGCTGCTTTCGGATTCAGCCCCGCCAGGTTGATTTCGTAGCCTGCAGGCGTGCTGCGTATCAGCCAGCAGGTGAACAGCGTGGCGATGAGCGCGATAGCGATACCCCAGTGCGTTTTTATGCCGCTGAGAACTATCGGCAGCCAGGTTTCCTGCGGCAGGCGGGGCGTTTGCGGCAGATCTCCCGGCGCACGCATCGGCCCAGAAACTAGGTACTGAACTAAAAAGATGGCGACATAATTCGCCATCAGAGAAGTCAGGACGTCGTTGCCGCCAAAGCGCACGCGCAGGGCGCCTACCCAACCAGCCCAGAGCGCGCCGGCGATAAACGTCACCAACAGCACTATCGGCCAGTAAAGTTCGGCCGGCAGCTTCCACGGCAGGCCCTGCGGCGTGCCGGAAAGCGCTATCCAGCTTGCCGTTGCCGCGCCAACCAGGAAGCAGCCTTCAAAGCCGATATAGCCCAGTCCCGCGCGCCAAATGACCAGCGTTGCCAGCGCGATAAGCATCAGCGGCGTGGCCTGCACCAGGCTAAGGCCAAACCCGCGAGCGGAGCCAAAAGCCTCGCTGAACAGAAAGCCATAAGCAGTTAAAGGGTTCGCGCCGAAGGGTAAAAACAGCAGCCCACCGACGATAAATGCGCCGAGAATGCCGCCGAAGCTGGTCAGCGCCAACGCTGAGGGCGACTGTGCCGGGGAGAGGCGTCGTTCAAGCCACTTTGTCATGCTGCTGTTCCGCGTGAGTCGGGCTGCCACCGGCCATCAGTTCAGAAAGGAGGGTCGGCGTGGCGTGTGCCGTCTCCATCTCGCCCGCGATCTGGCCGTTGTACATCACGGCAATGCGGTCCGAGAGGTTGAGAATTTCTTCGAGTTCAGCGGAGATAAGCACGATGGCGCAGCCGCTGTCTCGTGCCGCCAGCAGGCCCGCCCAAACGGCCTCAACCGCGCCCACGTCCAGCCCGCGAGTGGGTTGCTCAACGATCAGTAATTTCGGGTTCTGCGCGACTTCGCGCCCGAGGATCAGTTTTTGCAGATTGCCGCCTGAAAGCTTGCCGGCTTCGAACTGAGCGTCCGGGGCACGAACGTCAAAACGCGCAATGATCTCTTTGGCATGGCGGGCTATTTTCAGGCGATCCAGCAGCCAGCCTTTGGCTTTGGTGAAGCTGCTCTGGGAGCCGAGCATGGCGTTTTCTTCCAGCGAAAGGGTGACGAATGAGCCGACTTCCCGGCGGTCTGCGGGAATAAAACCGATGCCTTTCTGGCGACGCTGAGCGGGCGTAGCATCCGAAATATCTTTCCCTTCCAGCAGAATACGGCCGGCTTCTATCGGCATCAGGTTGAGCAGGGCGCTTGCCAGCTCCGACTGGCCGTTACCTTCCACGCCGGCGATGCCAAGGATTTCGCCCGCCGCGACCTTAAGCGAAGCACGCCAAATTTTTTGCTGGCCGGTTTCGTCGCGCAGGGCAATGCTGTCCACGTGCAGCACGTTGCGGCCAGGCCTGCTGGGCGTTTTGTCGACCCGCAATACAACATCACGGCCAACCATGCGGCGAGCCAGATCGGTTTCGGAGGTGTCAGACACCGCCACGGTTTCCACCATTTTTCCGGCCCGCATGACGGACACCCGGCGAGCGATCGCCATGATTTCATAAAGCTTATGGGTGACGATCACCACGGATCGTCCTTCGGCGCAGAGCGACTTCAGCGTGGCAAACAGGCCTTCTTTCTCTTTCGGCGTGAGCACCGCCGTGGGCTCATCCAGGATCAGAACCTGCGCGTCACGATAGAGCAGCTTGAGGATCTCAACCCGCTGTTGAACGCCAACGGAAAGGTGCTGTACTCGCGCCCAGGGATCGATGGCCAGGCCATGTTTGTCCGACAGCGCCTTCAGCCGGGCGGCCGCGGCCTTCAGGTTGAGCACGCCGCTGGCATTCTCTTTCAGGCCGAGCACCACGTTTTCGACGACCGTCATCGGCTGCACCAGCATAAATTCCTGATGAACCATGCCGATTCCGCAGGCGATGGCGTCGCTCGGGTCGCGAAACTTCACGCTTTTACCCGCTACCACAATATCGCCTTCATCGGCCTGATAAAGGCCGTAGAGAATTTGCATCAGGGTACTTTTTCCTGCGCCGTTTTCGCCCAGTAGAGCGTGGATCTCACCGGCTTCAATGGTCATCGAGACGTTGTCGTTGGCGGTGACGCGGGCAAATCTTTTGGTGATGCGATTCAACGCTACACGCGGCAAAGGCGCAGCTATGTTCATCTGTTAACTCCCGGTCAGGCGGTGGCGGATAACGCGCCGGTATCAAGCTGCTGCCAGATTTTCTGGAAGGCTTGCCAGGCGCCGTCGCTCACCAGGCTGGCGTTGTGGGATGTGCTGCCGTAGATAACCGACCAGGCTTTGGCGACGCTCGGCGACCACTCTTCGCCGCCCTTAAAGGCATGACCTGCCGCCGCGCTGCCCACCTGCTCCACAACCCAGTCCAGGTTTTGCTTAAAGCTGCAGGCGATGTGGCTGGGGGAGACCTCTTTCTGATCGGTGTAGCAGCCAATGGCTTTGACGTTCGCGGCAATCGCACCCTGAAGCGCCCCGAGGCCGGTGACGTCGGCGGCATGCCAGATAACGTCTGCGCCGTTGGTTATCATGGCCGTGGCGGCCTCACGCCCTTTTGCCGCGTTGCCGTAGTCGCCGGTGACGACGCCAAGGCCCTTAATGCCCGAGCGCGTTTTTTCCGCCCCGAGGATAAAGGCGCGCATCATGCCCTGCTGGGTCGGGTTATCGCCGCCGCCCACAAAGCCCACGGCTTTGCCTTTGTCGGAAATCAGTGCGGCCAGCGCGCCTGCGGCATACGCGGCCTGAATGTAGGCCAGATTGATGTATTCCACGTTTTTCGGTGCCGCTTCCGCAGGTTTAAACGTGGAGGCGAAAAAGTCGGTATCCGGGTAGTCCGGCGCGATTTCGGTGAACGCCGCGCCGTACTCAAAGCTGTGGCCGATAATCAGGTTGTAGCCATCGTCCGCGTAGCCGCGAATCGACTGTTCCATCTGTGCCTGCGGCACGCTTTCGCTCCAGGCCACCTTAATGCCGGATTTTTTCAGGCTTTGCAGGCCCTGATACGCCAGCGTATTCCAGCCGCCGTCGGAAATGGTCCCCGGCAGCAGCAGCGCCACCTTAAACTCTTTCGTTGCCGCCAGAGCAGAGCGTGACATTACGGGGGCAAGCGCGGGGAGTACCACGGCGCCTGCCAGCATTTTTGCGAAGTTTCTGCGGGTGATGCCTGCCATCTTTTCTCTCCCAGGATTGTGGATGGAGGATGATTGATGGCTTCAGTTATGCCGCGCTTAGCGATATCTTAAAAGCACGTATTTTCGTACTGACCGATGCCTTTTAGGCAACGCAGGAGCCCCAATGCTGAAATATCGTTTACTGGTTTATCTTGATGAGGTGGCGCGCAGTGGTTCGATCCGTAAGGCCGCGGAACGCCTGCATATTTCCGCTTCGGCGATCAACCGCCAACTGCTGGCGCTGGAGGAAGAGCTGGGCACGCCTTTATTCCAGCGTTTGCCGCGTAAAATGATCCTCACCGCCGCGGGTGAAACGCTGATTCACCACGTGCGCCAGAGCTTTAAAGAGCTGGAATGGGCGCAGATTAAAATTGAGGAGCTAAAAGGACTGCGGCGTGGGGAAGTGACGGTGGCAATGATGAGCGGGCTGGCGGCTAACCTGATCCCGAGGGCGGCAGCTGATTTCCGCCGTGCCAACCCACGGGTAAAGCTGCATCTGCAGCAGATGACACGCGGCGAGGATATCACCAGCGCGGTGGCTTCCGGCGACGTGGATTTGGGGATTGGTTTTGATTTTGAAATGCGCTCAGCGCTGCGCAGCATTGCCAGCGTGACGGGCAGGCTGGGCGCGGTCGTTGCGCCGGGGCATCCGCTGGCAGACAAAAGCAGCCTGCGCCTGAGCGACTGTATGCCGCATCCTATGGTCATCGCCGATGATTCCACGGTGATTCGCCCCTACCTGAACGATGTATTCGCTCGGGCGATGGTGGCGCTGCAGCCGGCTATCGAAACCAACTCCATCGAGGTGATGCGCCAGTCGGCGATGATGGACCAGGCGCTGACGTTCCTGACGCCGTTTGATATCGAAACCGACCTGAGGAGCGGGCGGCTGGTTTATATTCCGGTGCGGGAGCTGGGCCAGCAAACGCAAACCCTGATGCTGATAGGCCACGATCGCGGCACCAGCGCCATCGGCAGCGTGTTGGCCGAAACGCTTAAAGGCATGATGCTGCAGATGGAGTAGCGCCCGGCGGGAAGTCGGGCGGAGTATTCAGCGACTAAAAGCGGTGTGTGGGGTCAGCAGGCTGAGGTCGGCTTTACTGACCTCTTCTATTAGCTGCAGCAGGGCGCGGGCGGCGCGTTCGACCTCAATTTCACCTCTTTCGGCATCGGCGGCCGCAGCATTCCCCGTTGTGCCCGAAGGATGGAGATCCTGAGCCATCCAGCCAAAGCTGACGCCGCCTTCCGGTGTGAGGATACCTCCTTTGGCTTCCATCGCTACCGAAGCCGAGACAAAATTCTCCGCATGCTGCATGTGCACTAACTCCGGGTGGAGGTGCAGCATCACGCTGGTTTCTGATTCCCCGCCGTGAATGCCGTGCTGACGTTCCGCTTCGCTGTAAAGATCGGAAGTATCAATGGTGCGGAACCAGCTGGCGCCAACGGCCAGCATATCCAGCTCCACGCGCAGCTTGCGACACACCATTTCCATCAGCTGCGGCTGCCCGCCGTGCGAGTTCCAGAACACTATCTTGCGGATACCTGCCCGCCAGGCGCTTTTGGCCACTTCAAACCACACCTGACCGAGCACTTCGTAAGGCAGCGTGAGCGTACCCGGATAGGCGAGATGTTCGTCAGACTTACCGATGGGCAAAGCGGGCATAAATAGCACGGGCAGTCCAGCGGGGCGATGTTCTACCGCTCGCTGGATAATTCCGGCATTGATAGCGGCATCGACCCGCACCGGCAGGTGGGGGCCATGCTGCTCCACGGCGCCAACGGGCAGCACCGCGACAATATTGTGCATCTCCAGCTCGCTGAATTCGCGGGTGGAAAGATCCCACCACCAGGGGGAAGAGGGCAGTTTCATAGGGTGTCTCCTTTTCCTTCAAGCTGCCATACCCGGCGGCATCGTTAAAGCAGCAAAAATGGTGCATTGCGTTGCCTTTTTGAGAACGGACTCGTTGCTGAACGAATCAGGCGAATAACGTTTATCCCTGGCCATAAGCCAAATTCTGGTTATCACTGCCTGTATTTAGTTTATTTGGTTCTCAGTCATTCTTTTTTAGCTTAACGATAAGTGAGTTTGTGCTCGACTTAAATTAATGGTGGCGAAGAGAATCCCTTTTTAGGGCTGAATTATTTTCTTTATTTATATTTAATTTATTAACTAAATAAACTTGTGTTGTAAGCTGTTGACGAAATTCATCGCCTCTGATGTACTAATCCGACATTTATTTCTTAACCTCGCGATCTGTTACTCAGAGTATCTCTGGGTGAAATTAACTCTGGACATTATCATGAAAAAAATAACACGACTTCTGCTGGCGACCGCAGGTTTGTTGATGGCAATGGTTGGGCATGCAGAAGAGCCTAAAAAAGGCATTAGCGAGCACCGTATTCCAGCCGTGAAACTGATTAACACCGCGAATAATCACTCTGCATTTGTAAAAGGCTCAATTCCTTCCCTGGCAAAACTTTCTTCCGAGAATCTCTACTTCAGTAATACTTTTGAAGAGTGGCAGAAAGGCGTGCATCCGGCGCCGAAAAAACAGTACGTGGTGACCCTTAAAGGCAGGCTGAAGTTTAAGGTCAGCGACGGCTCAACTTTCATCATCGAGCCAGGTACGGTGCTGCTTGCGGCCGATACGGCGGGTGAAGGGCATAGCTGGGATATCATCGACGGGAAGGAGTGGGTTCGCGTTTATATCCCGGTAGGCGATGACGACCACTTTATTGCGGATAAATAATTATTCTGCCAGGGACTCATCAATTTCAGCTCCGTTAACCATAAAGTGGGGCGGGGCTGCCCCTCCTAAATATAGTAGTTTTAATTTTATCAAAAATATAAGTAGTGACCATCTGTTGTCATCTTTCTGTCATTGTTTCTTGTTGTAAGTTCCTGGTGAATATTAGCTAAAGAAGTCTCATAAGCTGCCGATAAAAATCCAATAATTCAAAATATACTGTCGCAACTGTTGATGTGATTTCTACCGATTACCTCCTCTTATTGCCTGCGATATAACCATAAAAGCTCAGAGGGATTTATGAACAAACTGAAAAATATGCGGCTCAGCACTATGCTTGGGGCTGGCTTTGCGCTGGTCATCGCCATTGGATTCTTTGTCGCATTATTTGCCAGAATGCAGTTGGTTTCTGTTGGAAATAACCTTAATTACGCAGCGAATGTCCGCCTGGTGAATTTACTGCTGATCGTAAAAATTAAGGACAATATTACGGACAACGCCCACGATATTCGTGATATGGCGTTGTTCACGACGCTGCCGCATACCGAAGCAGAGAGCCGGGACTACATTACAAAAACCAACCTGGTACTGGAAAAGCGCATCACCGATAACAATACCCTTTTAAAACAGCTGGATAAGGCGCTAAAACTTAAACGTTCTCGTGAGCTGTTCGACAATCTGAATAGCGTTCGCCCGGCCTATTCCCAGGCGCTGCGCAAGGTGATGAGCGTTAGCGCGGCAGGGCAGTACGATGCGGCTCGATCGCTGGTTATCAATGAAGTGGTTGGCCCGCAGGCCAGGGTACTGGACGCGCTGAGTGAGATGATTGGCGATCACTCCGGTACCACGGTGGCAATGTCGCGCAATTATGTCGATGAAGCGCACTTCTCGGGCAACCTGCTGCTGCTTATTACTATCATCAGCGCGGTGATTGGCTCTTTGATTGCCTGGGGCATCGGGCGAGCGGTTAAAGGCCAGCTTGGCGGTGAGCCAGCTTATGCCGTGTCCGTTGCCAAACAAGTTTCTGAGGGGCAGCTCAATACGGCCGTCGAGCTGAGGAACGGTGATACCCGAAGCCTGCTTGCCGCCATGGACGATATGCGCAACCGCCTTTTAGGCATCGTCCGTGAAGTGCGTGATAGCAGCCATTCTATCTCTGTTGGTGCCAGCGAAATTGCGGCCGGCAGCACCGATCTTAGCCAGCGTACCGAAGAGCAGGCGGCCAGCCTGCAGGAAACGGCGGCCTCGATGGAACAAATGAGCCAGACTATTCAGCAGAATGCCGAGACGGTACGCACCGCGACTCGCCTGGCAAACTCGGCAAGCGAAACGGCGACCCAAAGCGGCAATGCTGTGAATAACCTGGTGCTGACGATGCAGGAGATTAGCGACAGTTCGCGGAAAATTGGCGATATTATCGGCGTTATCGACGGTATTGCCTTCCAGACAAACATTCTGGCGTTAAATGCCGCCGTTGAGGCCGCCCGTGCGGGAGAGTCCGGACGCGGTTTTGCGGTCGTCGCCGGGGAAGTGCGTTCTCTGGCACAGCGTTCAGCTTCTGCGGCCAGTGAGATCAAAACCCTGATTGAGGACAGTATGCGAACAGTGACAAAAGGATCGGATATGGTTAACTCTGCCGGTACGACGATCGATGACCTGGTACAGCAGTCCCACCGCGTGGCCGGGCTGATCTCTGAGATTGGCGTGACCACGGAAGAGCAGGGACAGGGCATCGTCCAAATCAACGTCGCTATCACTCAGTTGGATCAGGTGACGCAGCAGAACGCTGCGCTGGTGGAGGAGTCAGCCAGCGCCGCCGAGAGCCTCCGCGATCAGGCCACCAGGCTTGTGCAACTGATGAGTATTTTCAATACCGGGCAGGCTATAGCGGCCGCTAACGCGCGGCTGATTCAGGCTGCACCCGTTTTAGCGACGCGTAAAACCGCGCTTGCCGTGAGCGGCGGGAGCTCAGATAACTGGGAGAAGTTCTAATCTTCAGCGGCTGCCTGCCGGGTGCAGAGCAGCCGCATCCAGATACTGATAAGGCGTCAGAGGCTTTAAACGTGACTGACCCTGAAAAAATGAAGTTTGATTAATGGTACATTTGATCTCGCGTGTCACAGTCTTATTTATTAAGCGGTTGATTTTAAGGATAAATTATGACAACAGCGATTGATAAAGCATTAGACTTCATTGGTGGTATGAACACCTCGGCATCCGTGCCACATCCTATGGACGAAAGTACAGCGAAGGGAATGTTTAGGTACCTGAAGCAGCTGGGCGTCCCGGCTAGCGCAGCTGAAGTCACCGCACGAGGCGTTCAGGAGGGATGGAACGCCGATTTCACGAAAAAAGTAGCCGAATGGGCGGAGAGAATCGAGTCCGGCGGCCGCGTGATTATTAAAAACCCTGAATACTTCTCTACCTATATGAAGGAAGAGCTCCGGGCGCTGGTGTGAGCTGAATACCCGTAATCTACAAAACAAAAGGGCTGACGAGAAATCGTCAGCCCTTTTTGTATTTGGTGGCCCCTGCTGGACTTGAACCAGCGACCAAGCGATTATGAGAAGCATGTACCAGCCTTATAAAACAATAACTTACTTTGTTTTCAGCAGCTTGTAAAACGAATGCTATCGGGTTTTATTGGTTGTTTGAGTCCTGAGGGGGCAGAAAGGGGGCACTTTTTGCCAGGGGGTTAAGCTCTATGGCCTCGTTAAAATGGTTAGGCGCGAAATGCGCATAACGCATTGTCATCTTAATATCTGTGTGGCCAAGTATGCGCTGCAAAACCAAAATGTTCCCGCCGTTCATCATAAAGTGTGATGCGAAAGTGTGGCGTAACACGTGCGAAAGTTGGCCGTCTGGCAGCTCAATATCAGCACGCTCTACCGCTTTGCGGAACGCCGAATAACATGACTTAAAGAGCCGCCCTGGTTTTTCTGGTTTCGGTAGCGCGTCATAAAATGCTTTGCTGATTGGTACCGTGCGGTTTCTGTTGCCTTTGGTCTTGAAGAAACTAACCTTGAGGTTTTTGATCTGCTTTGTCGTCAGTGACTCCGCTTCATCCCATCGTGCGCCGGTGGCCAGACAGACGCAGGCCACCCAGAATGTGCTTTCGTTACGGCTGGCTTTGCATTGTTCCAAAAGGCTGCTGATCTCGTCTTGCTCAAGATAAGCCAGCTCCGCTTCTTCAGACTTAAAGGCGCGAACCCCGGAGAGCGGGTTATCAAGCTTCCAGTGGCCGAGGCGTTTTAGTTCATTGAATACGGCGCGGAAATAGGCCAGCTCAAGGTTCATTGTCCTGGGTGATACTTGTTTGACGCGGGTGGTTCGGACGATCTCACCGGACAGGCGCTTTTTTCGGTACAGGGAAAACATGGTTGCATCAAACTCATGCGCCAGCGGTTCCCCCATGCTTGCACAGGCAAACTCCATCGCCCCTTTTCGCTTCTCGCCATCGTCCAGGGTTACGCCGTGTTCGTCGAACCACTGGCCTACCAGCTGGCGCAGAGTGCGCCGATCTTCTTTGCCGTCCAGCCACGGTTTAACGTGTATGTTTTCAAGGGTGT
The DNA here is from genome assembly GCF_036500665.1 of Cedecea sp. Classification (NCBI taxonomy): domain Bacteria; kingdom Pseudomonadati; phylum Pseudomonadota; class Gammaproteobacteria; order Enterobacterales; family Enterobacteriaceae; genus Cedecea; species Cedecea sp. The sequence continues at coordinate 25,778 of NZ_DASYBS010000013.1, read as the reverse complement.
GGTTCTGGTATGCCAGCGCCTCGCCTTTAGTCGAAAACGTCTTACGAATGCGTTTGCTGGGCTTGCCCTTCGGTTTCCCCTCCGGGTAAAAGTCCAGTAACCACTTGCCGTCCGGCTGTTTTCTTATGCTCATATGCTTAGTTGGTAATCGTCATAACAACGCGGCCAATAACCTCTATATCATCAAGGCTGCAATCAAAAGCCATCACCACGTCACTCACGCGAACTTTTTTGATAGGGATGCGGGTTAGTGTCCGGACGCTGGTTTTACCTTCTATCACCACGAGCCATTCCCCGTCGTACACCTCTGCGAATGTCTGATCGATGATGTACTGGGCTTTCTCATCTTCCACGCATAAAGGATTTGCCGGGAGGGGAACGCCAGCCCGGAAAAAAACCTTGTCGAACATCACACGGCCCGAGTCGTAAAGCTGGCCATCCACCAATTTTTTGCGCGCAAATTTCATTATGTCCAGTTCGTCACTTTCAAACTTTTTGCCGCTTCCAGTTGCCAGCCATTCGAGGCTTACCCCAGTTTCAGCCATGCATTTAAGCATGATATCTGCGGGTAGCCCGCCGCGCTTGTACCGCGAAGAAAGCGAGCTTGCAGCCATATCAAGGTGCTCCGCTAGCTGCATCTTCTGGGTGAAGCCGTAAGCCTCAATGACTCTATCTAAAACTGGGGCGCTATCAGTGCCTGGGTCAATTCGGAATCGTGCCATTTGCGATCTTGGTAATTAGAAATTGTCTTAGTGGTGTTGACACGTAGAAAATATCTAAGTAACCTAGCTCCTGTTGTTTGCTAATTGCGAATACTGATGAACTTTGCCGAGTTCAAACGAATTGAGGAGTTTGCCTTATGCGTCCTAACATTACAATCACCATCCCTACGCCTTACCTACCTATTGATGAGTACTGCCGCCTGACCGGAACCCCTATGGGAACCGCCCGCGATATTAACCATTTGCCGTCTGGCTGCTTTCTTATGCTCATGCGCTTAGTTGGTTATCGTCATTACGACGCGGCCAATAACCTCAATATCATCAAGGCCGCAGTCAAAAGCCATCCCCACGCCACTTACGCGCACTTTTTTGATAGGGATGCGGGTTAGTGTTCGGACGCTGGTTTTACCTTCTATCACCACGAGCCATTCCCCATCGTACACCTCTGTGAATGTCTGATCGATGATGTACTGGGCTTTCTCATCTTCCACGCATAGAGGATTTGCCGGGAGGGGAACGCCAGCCCGGAAAAAAACCTTATCGAACATCACACTGCCCGAGTCGTAAAGCTGGCCATCTACCAGTTTTTTTCGAGCAAATTTCATTATGTCCAGTTCGTCACTTTCAAACTTTTTGCCGCTGCCAGTTGCCAGCCACTCTAGGCTAGCTCCTGTTTCAGACATGCATTGAACGACTAGATCAGCGGGAAAAACGCCCCTCTTGTAACGGGAGGATAACGAGCTTGCTGCCATGTTCAGATGTGCTGCAAGTTGCATTTTTTGGGTGAATCCGTACGCCTCAATAATCCGATCAAGTACAGGGGTGCCATCAACAGTTAGCTCAATTTTGAATCGTGCCATAGCTAATAGGGGTTTCTGCAATTCTAATTTAAATTGACAATTAAGATTGCGAGAATTAACCTATCTCCGTTAGTTAGAGTTAAGTGAATATCAATGAGCATTGCCGTGCTCAACTGAACAAAGGAGTTTGCCTGATGCGTCCTAACATTACAATCACCATCCTAACGCCTTACCTTCCTATTGATGAGTACTGCCGCCTGACCGGCACCGCTATGGGAACCGCTCGCGATATGGTTCGTGATGGTCGTCTTCCAATCCGTGGCAAAGGGGATAAACCCCGCGCCCGCGTCGAAATCAACATGGCCGCGCTGACCGTTCAGGCGCTGAGTGAATGCAACATCGCGTTGCAGGCCTGAGTTCATCCTAGCGATCACGTTGGAGATAACCATGTTTTATTATCAGACCTCCATACATTCCCACTTTGATGCAGCTTGCCGGGCATTCGCGCAAGCTAACAACCTGGAAGATGTGGCGTATGCCGTTGGTATGCGCGTTCAGGTACTTCGCAACAAATTAAACCCAGCCCAACCGCACCGCATGACTGTGGATGAACTGCTGGCCATTACCGATTACACCGAGGATGCCCGCCTTTTGGATGGGATGCTGGCGCAGATTAACTGCTTGCCTTCGGTGCCGGTGAACAATACTACGGAAAACAACATGCAGCTATGTGCGCTGACCGCCAGCGCCAGCGTTGGGGCGATTGCCGGGGAAGCTGTATCGCCTGAGAAAATGACCGCTGCGCGTAAAAACGCCATCCTTGACCGTGCAAACGAAGCCATCCGCAGTATTTCAATGCTGGTTTACACCGTTGAAGCCCGTTTTCAATCCGCCCCCGTGCTGGCTGCTGCTGTGGATCTCGTCACAGGCAACGCCGCTGGTCTCATGTGAGGGAAAACCATGCACAACAAACCTTTCGTTACTTACCTCAAAAACCAGTCGCCAACGCCGCAGTTTAATGCGCATGGCCACGGCTGGATTGAACTACCGAATGGCCAACTGTGGAACCCGGCTACCCGGTTCAATTTCGTAGCTAACAAAGCCCGCCGCCCTGGCTGGCGCGCATTCCTGAATCGGATCGGAGGGCTTTGCCGTGGCTGACCATAAAAAATGGCTGGCCACGCTACGCCAGCAGGTAACAGACCATCACAGCCGCGCCCGCGATGTGTGGAACGGCTTAACAAAAGAGCGTCGCGGCGTGGTGCTTCATGCTGCCGGGCTGGGGGGACGTTATTGCTCTTACTCCTGGTCTGAGTTTGATAACCGCGAATTGCTTCGCTTAAAGCGTGGTATTCAACGTCTGGATGCCCTGGTTAGTGCTTTTGGGGCAATTGGGGATCTGGACTTCGTACAGCCGGTAAAACTGGCAGCACCATCGGCAGTAAAACCGGGTGGCGACACCTCAAAGGCTTCGGATGTTGTGCAGGCAATACTTGAAGCCCGCGCCACGCTCAGGAATAACGTTGCTGAACGCAGACACTAAGGAGCAGTTGATGAAAATTATCTCAGTAGAAAAGCAGGGGTTGTTAGCGGATATGCAGAGCTGGGGCGTGAGCCCAAATTACGTTCACAAGTTCCTGACCAAAAACAACGATACCGGCCAGCACGTAGAGCTGACCGCGTTCCAGTTCAACGACACCGCGCACCTGAACAACCCGCAGCAGTGGCTTTCCGCTTATGCCGCTTTCTGGTGCCGGGTTTACCGGGAGGCCGAAGCGGTAGCCGATCAGGCGCAGGCCCTGGGGGCTATTCAGTCTCTTAATGTTGTGGCCGGGATGCTGGGGCAAAGCGCTGTTGTGCTCATGATTCACAGGTGGTGGGAACTGTCCCTGCCGCTTCACGCGCTGCCAGCGCCAAACGCTCGCTTTACCCCTGGAATGGCCACCGCCGCCATTCACTAACTCAAAAATTACGCAAAACCTTACGGCTCCCCTTCGGTGGCCGGGGGCTCACTTTTTCTAAATCTGGAGAAATACCCATGAAAATGGTTCGTCAAAACATCCCGACAGCAAGCAGTGCAGACCTGCCGCAACTACTGAGAAGAGCTACTGAAGCTGGCAAACGCGCCGCCGCAGACCTGTGCTCTACCCGTCTGGATTTGCTGGCCACTTACGCCGCCAGCAAAGAATTAAGCCCGGTTGAGATTATCGAACTTATTCGCCAGGAATCCGAAAACCTGAGTGGCAATGGTGGTGCTGTATGGAACTGAAAAATAAGGAATTAAAGTTGTCAGAGGCACAGGTGGATTTCATGCGCCGCGTGGCCGATGTGAAAGGTGGCTATGCCCTGCAATCTCCCTCCTGTCGCACGGGTACTGCGTTGGTTAAAAAAGGACTGGTGATGTTTCACTGGGGGGTTAACCGCTGGGCTTTAACCTTTGAGGGGGGGCAGTTTCTGAAAGATATGAAATCTCCGGGGAGGGTGAATAGATGACCATTAAAACCCCACTGAAATGGGCAGGTAACAAAACCTCCCTTATGCCGCAGCTGCTGGAGCACTTGCCGAAAGGTAAACGTCTGGTGGAGCCGTTCGGCGGTTCCTGTGCCGTAATGATGAACACTGATTATGACGAGTATCTGATCGCTGATGTGAACCCGGATTTAATCCATCTTTGCAAATATATCCAGATGGACGCCGGGCAATTCATAGCCGATTCAAAACCCTTCTTTGAGCGGTCAAACGAAGAACATCTGTACTATGACCTGCGCTTATCTTTCAATATTGAACCAGAATGGCAGTGGCGCGCTACGGTGTTCCTGTACCTGAACCGCCATGGTTACCGTGGCTTGTGCCGCTACAATCAGCGCGGCCATTTCAACATACCTTATGGCCATTATAAAAAGCCGTATTTCCCCGAAGCTGAGATCCGGGCTTTTGCTGAGAAGGCAAAACGAACAACGTTTATTTGCGCCGATTTTGAGGAAACATTGCGTATGGTGCGCCCTGGCGATGTTGTGTACTGTGATCCCCCTTACATCCCGGAAAGCGCTACAGCCTGCTTTACCCAATACCACACCGATGGCTTCACATCTGATAACCAGCTGCATCTGGCGCATTCGCTCTACAGGCTATCGCTGGAGGGGTATCCAGTTGCTGCCTCTAATAGCGATACCCAGGAAACCCGCAGCCTTTATGGCCGCTTTAATATTCATAAACTAACCGCGCCTCGCCGTATCGGCGCGGGTAAGGGTGGCGCTTCTTTAGCACCTGAATTGCTGGCGGTGCTCAAATGACAACTGGATTCCTGATTGGTGGGCACCTGCTGGGTGCAGCTGTGGCTTTGGCTGTCTCTCTTTGGATTGTAAGTAACGAAGAAGAGCGCCCGGATATCTTTGATGCTGTCATGATCGCTATTACCTCCGCTTTGTGGCCGGTAACGCTGGTAGTCATTGCTTCCAGCTTCGCTTTGGATTGCTGGAAAAAATGGGTAAGCCGTGGCTGAGCTATTGGCTAATGGCCTGCATCACGCCGTTGATATCTGGCGGCGTGAGCATTTTGCACCTGGCCTCCCAAAAGATGTAACGCTGACAGAGCGGAAGTTGTGGCAGGTAAACCCTGCGGATCATGACTTCCGCTCTCAGTACATCCACGAAATCCCCGACTGGCTGGCCGGATACTTTGGCCAGCGTTACGAAAAACTGTTTAACGCCCCACGCGGTGGGCGTCGTCGTGCCAATACTTTTTTACGCCAGACCATTGGAAAGAACGTATTGCCACGTCTGCGCAAAGTATCTGGCCGCTACAGGCTGGCCAGTGATGTAGACGATTTGCCATTCGGCAAAGCCATGCAACGCCTTCCTGCGCTTGACCGGCTGGAGATTAAAAAGCTATCCCGGCGCGTGGCCATGTGGCTGGCTGAGTCCTTTTATTCCTTCACTGATACCGCTTTCGACGAAGCCACCGGGGACCCCGACGAACTACATCGCCGCACGATGGAGAGTTACCGCCATTTGTGCGGGCTGTCTTTGATGTTGGGGAATCATCCGCCTTACTGGGCAACGTACAACGCGAATGGTGGTCAGCTGGCTAACCGTAAAGCGGAATCTGGTTTGCTGCGCATGATGGCGCCGGAATGGTGGCAGGGCCGGTTGAAGCGTATGCGTGATGTTCAGCGCGAGCATCTGGCCATCGCCGTGGGGCAGGTGCAAAAGGCAGCAACGGCTTATGTGTCACGCGGCACCCTGGGTGAATGGCTGGAGCAGAAGAAGCGCAACGCGGAATTTTTTAAAAAGTTCGATCTGATTAATAAAGAAGGTGACCGTATCGACATGGCGGATAAGGTCTACGGGAGCGTGGCGAATCCGGCGATACGTCGCGCTGAACTAATGGTAAGAATGAGAGGATTTGAAGATATGGCCAACGAAGAGCAACTGGCGGGAGAGTTCTACACAATAACCGCGCCATCACGTTATCACGCTGTTCATAGCAGCGGCGGTTTTGTTTCTCAATGGAACGGGAGCAACCCGCAGGACACGCAAAAATACTTGTGCAGCGTCTGGGCAAAAGTCCGCGCCGCGCTTTCACGTGCGGGCATCCACGTTTTTGGCTTCCGCGTTGTTGAGCCCCACCACGATGGAACCCCGCACTGGCATATGTTGCTGTTTATGCACCCACATGATGTAGATACGGTGCGCGATATTATGTGCTATTACGCCCGTATTACCGATTCGGAAGAGCTTCAAACCCCTGATGCGTTAAAAGCACGTTTCCATGTTGAAGCTATCGATCCGGCCAAAGGTTCCGCAACGGGCTACATTGCCAAATACATTTCCAAGAATATCGACGGTTACGCCCTGGACGGTGAGAAAGACGACGAAACCGGCGAAAACTTGCGCGAGATGGCTAAAGCCGTTTCTGCCTGGGCATCACGCTGGCGTATTCGCCAGTTTCAGCAAATCGGTGGGGCGCCGGTAACCGTATACCGTGAGCTGCGACGCCTGCGCGATCAGAAACTGCCAGACAAACGCATGGATGCTGTGCTGGCTGCGGCTGATGTTGGGTGCTGGGCGTCTTATACGCAAGCCCAGGGCGGTGCGCTGGTTTCTCGCAAGGATTTGATCGTGCGCCTCGCATACGAAATCACCGAGCAGGGCAATGAGTACGCGGAGGACGTGCAGCGTGTCCAGGGTATCTACTCGCCGCATGTGTCCGATTCTGAAATCGTCACGCGCCTGGTTAAGTGGGACAGGGTGCCGAAGTTGGCCGAAGCGCAAGCGGAGGCTGCTTTTGACCCTGACCTTAATCACCCTTGGAGTTCTGTCAATAACTGTACGGAGGGAACCCGGAGGCGGTTAACACTGGAACTAAATCGACGGGGTTTCCAGGCCACAGATGAACAAATAGCCATTCTTATGCGCGGCAGTGGGTTGGTTATGAGTCCGGGGGCATCGTTGTGTTATCGGAATGGGCGACTGGATGAGAAACGACTTCGGGCGGAGGATGAGGGCTGGCCGGGCTGGTCTTAACCACTGTGCCATTGGCCAGGTAAAAAATTGCATCTGGTCAGGGAGTTAAGTAGTATTGCGGCGGGTGCCTGAGACTGTCTGTTTCAGGCATATTATGAAGCGGACAGAAAAAGGCCCCAGACGACTAAAAATCAATCTGAGGCCCCCTATGCATCAACAACATAAGGTTAGCCTCTTACAGACCGGCAGGTCAAGGAGAAGTTAGCCATGAAGCAGCAAAAGGCGAAGTTAATCGCCACCATCGTAATCTGTATTACCGTGCTTGTCGCGGTGCTGGTAACGAGGAAGAGCCTCTGTGAGGTCCGACTACGAACCGGCCAGACGGAGGTGTCTGTTTCCATGGCTTACGAACCCGGGTAAGAGCACCGGTGGGGAGTAATCCCCACCACTCTTTTTAGTGTTGAGCGTAACGTCAGGCACCCGTTCCCTCCTGGCTTTTTCTTCCACCAGATTGACATTCGTAAATCCACGGGGCTATAGTCACCGTGCATCAGCAAAATCTGATGTCGGGATTGATACCCCGGAAATCTAAGAGGCGCATGGCCGCGTTTGCGGTTTTTTTATGCGTTAAGCACAGCCACATTCGCATTATGGTGGGGCGTGCAGGGCAGCTTTAGGGCTGGCCGGTTCCTCTTAGCCGGTAGTATCAACCCTGTACGTCTCACCACCCGATGATTGATACCAGACGGTGGTGATTACCCTTCATAAGAGGAAATTACCATGAATGTTCAACTAATCCCTGTTTTTAGCGGCACAATTTCTGGAGAAACTATGCTGCTTTGTAATGCTCGCGAATTGCATGCCTTTCTCGCTGTGGGTAAACGCTTTGCTTCATGGATTGCTGAACGCCTGGCTGAATATCAATTTGTTGAAAACCAGGACTATTTGATTGCTTCCCAAAATCGGGAAGCAAAAATTCGTGGAGGCCACAACCGCAAGGACTATCATCTTACACTCGATACAGCCAAGGAGTTGGCGATGGTGGAGCGTAACGACAGAGGGCGTCAGATCCGCCGTTACTTTATCGAATGTGAGAAACGCCGCTACGATAAGCACCAGCCCGATGCACAGACTGTGGTTACTCTGCCTGAACCAAAGCGGATTTTACATCCGACTTCGCTGGATTTTGACATCCCCGAACCCGTTGTTATCGTGGAAGGCAACGCGGTATCTCAGCTCAACGCACTGTTTGGTACAGTAGAATTTCTGGAGGCTGAAATGTGGCCACACCTGCAGGCTCTCTTCCCGGGGTTAGGGAAGCAGTATTCCAGCACATTTGATACGGCGGGGCTGTTGTTATCTTTGTTGAAGAATACGCGATATTCCTGTGAGGACGCAGCTCTCAGGCGTTGAGCAAAAAAAAGCCCTCTCATTCAAGGCAATGAGAGGGCTGGCTAAGCGGCCAGCAACGTTAGGGAAATGTCGAAGTGAGACTATACCAAGGTATGGTTTCAATAAACACAGGTTTGATCAAAAATACCCCTTCCTGGTTATTTGTCCGGGCACAGGTCTGCCCCCTCTGATTTTTACGTCTGCTCCCTGAGCATTTTAATCATCTGACATATCAGCATCTTCGCCTCATCGGACAGTGCCGTAAACTCATCATAAGCGGATAAATCATCCGTTATCCCCAGTGCCTTATAGATGGCATCCAGGTCAGACAGCGTCAGCGACTGGGCTGACCATATGTTCAGGCTGCGTTTGAGTCTGGCCTCGTGGATACCTGTTTTTTCCGCCAGCGTCCTGTAGCCGACGGCTTTTTTCTGCATGGTTTGCTTTATCTTTCGGGTAATACGCTGTTCTGTTGACATCATAGGACACACTGAATGTGTTATTTTATTGTTGACGACACAGTGAGTGTGTTGTTGCAATGTTGTGTGATTAAAATCACATCATCATTTTATCCGGGGGCGCTACTATGAAGATATAAGGCGTGCCATACAATATTGATGCAGATATTTAGTTTTTTCTGGACAGTATGTCCAGGGTTCTTTATATGATTTGACCGTTTTCGCCAGCACCAGGGAATATTATCTTTTTAACAAAAAGGAATATTCATTATGCGAAGAACGTTATTTTTGATAATAACAGCGAACTGGTTTTCCTCCGTTTTAATGCATATTCATAAAATGGAGAAAACACAATGAGCGATTTATTCTGGGAAACTATCCAGGCAAAACGTATCGATTTAATGGCGCGCCTTATTACCACGGCGCAAAGTAAGGAGCAGGAAGATCAGTCAATCGCCCTGGACTGGATTGCTGATATTGCAGGGGAGTTGCGCCAGAAGCTGGAAACATATGTTCATCCCTCACGATCGCATGATGACCCTGTATCAGAGAGGAGAGGCAGCGGTCCCCCGCAGTAAATCGAGCATCATCTGTTTTTGCTGTAGATTCATATTGCAGATAACGGTTTTCAGAAGCTGATCGCCGGTTCTGCCGCTGGGGCTGAGAGTGTGGGAAAACGTCAGATTCAGGACAAACGTATGACCACACTCCACATCCTGACAGGCACAATAAATATCGGCAATATGGCGGTGCTTGCGGTTTGTTTTGCGAATAACAGCTTGAGAGCCGCACTCCGGGCATTCGATTTTTAATACGCGCATATTCCATGCTCCTGCTGTCAAATAATGCCTGGATTTTAGCCGTTTTTGCCTCATTTTGCACCCTCACCCGTTGATTCATAATCAAAATTCAGGTGAAGGCGTTCTGGCACTTCAGGGTCACTGTTGATGGCGGTGGCGATGCGTCGCTGGATGGGGACCACTTCCGTTTTGAAATAGGTCGCCCGTGATTTTTCAGGGTCGCCCAGGCCAGCGGTGTTTTGTGGGACAATACCTGCAAGGCCAGCCGGGAAGCGGTGAGCGTTCAGAACGTCCTGGGCGCTGATGTTTTTAACACTGGCAAATTCATCTTTGGCGGAAATATCGCCCATTTCAATAAATTTGATGGCGTCGCCATCGCCACCGGGTATGTTCACCAGAATGGTGGAGAAGTTACCGATCCCCTTGCTGTCGCGCAGCTGCTGTTCAATCTCTTCTTCCATTTCATCGGTCATGCTGGGGTCACGGGTGTAGAGAATACCGCCCGTGTGTGCGCCGTTGTGGTAGTAGCGGCGGCGGAAAATCACCGCTTCACTGTTGAGTAATGCGGAGTGAATGCCGCCGATGTAGTCCGGCAGGCCATAGATGTGCTGCTGCGGGTCGTACATCTTGATGAAGATAATATCTTCGGGCGCATAAACCAGCGGTTTTCCATGCTGAAGTACCACAAAATCACCAGGCACATTCTTTTCGTTTTCACGTTCTTTGCGGCGGCGCAGGTACAGGCCTGGAAGTGGCTCAAGTCCGATCACATCCCCCCAGCCATTGCGAATTTTATTTATGGCCAGATCGCCAAACGTCAAAAAGTCATAAGAGGCAGCGTCCAGTTCATCGAACGACAGCCCGCCGCCCTGATAGCTCGAAATGACCATGTTTTTGCGGGCATGGATAATGCCGCCGTGCTGGCCATTGAGGTTAATCAGCTGCGCCAGTGCCAGCCGATCAATGGGCAGCGTGAAGTGACCGGCGGTGTTGTCATACCAGACTTCAGCATAATCCGTGCCGGTGGTCAGCACGGGTTCAGGTTTACCAAAGGTGATGATGCTCATTTTTTTGGCTTGCTGCACCTGCGCTTTTTGGTTGATGTATTTTTTCTTTTTCAAGCTGCCTTCTTCTTTGTTCCCCAGTGGGATTTTGGTTTGTTCTCATAGTTCAACGGCTCGTTATGCAGCGCGTGCATTATTGCCCACGCGGATTCCGCGTGACCGGTTTCCGGGCTGCGGTCTGCAACAAACGTCATGGCCGCACCGCTGTTTGTTGTTGTGCGGCGGATGGACATGAAGCTTGCCGGGATTTCCTTGAGCTCCTGATCCCATTCGATGCGCTGGCTTTCCACGACGTCAGCGGCTTTTAAAACCAGCTGGTTTTTGGTGTTCCGGTCATAGCGAATTGCCTCAATGACGCGCAGCGCGAAATGCTGAATGTTGTCAAATACGCCCTGGCCGATGCCGGTAACATCAACGCCCAGGTAGCTGAAGTTGTACTGGCCGAAAAGCTTCTCTATCTGCTTTGCCTGCCAGCGAAAGTTCATTCCCTTCCAGTTAAAAATTCGCAGTACCCGGAATTTTTCAACGGCCAGAACAGGCGGCGCGATAATCACAAAACACGACAGGTCGCCGGAGCGGGCGGGGTCGAAGCCACCCCAGACAGGACGATCGCCAAATGGCCGCACCTTGCCGGAGTCATGGTCTTGCCACTCGCTAACATCAACGCCGCACTGCTCCAGATCTGAGAAGGAAAAGACGGAGTCTTTACTGTCCACAAATACGCACATATAGAGCATGTTGAATGTGTCAGTGTTGTAGCGGTTGCGCAGTTTCCCGATACTGGCGCGATTGAAGCCACCGGCAATGGCATCTTCCATTGTAATGACGTAGCGCCACTGGTCATCCGGGCAGACTCTGCCGCCGTCGCGCATCTGGTTAAAGTTGGGAAACTCCACGGCACTGCGTTTTTTGCTGCCCCGCTTCCATTCTTCCCCTGTCCAGAACGGGTAAGCCTGGTGCGTTTTGGCTGAAGGCGTGGAAAAGTAGGTGGTGCGCCATTTATCGTGTGTGGCCATTGCGCTGGCCACTTCGTTAAGGCGGGCAAAGTTCGGTACCCAAAAATATTCATCACAATACAGGTGGCCGCTGTATGACTGCGCCGTGTTCTTGTTGGTGGACAGAAAGCGCAGCTCTGCACCGTTCGATAAGCGGATCGGGTTGCCTGTCAGCGTGATGCCGAAATACAGCTCCGCAATATTGACGATATAAGACCGGAACAATTCCGCCTGGGATTTGGACGCTGACAGGAAAATTTGTGGGTCGCCGGTCAGTACGGCGTTTTCAAACGCCTCAAAGGCAAAATACCAGGTGGCACCAATCTGGCGGGACTTCAGGATGTTGCGGATCTGCCGACCAATGTTGTTGCGCAGGTGTTTTTGATAACCAAAAAGGTGCTTGTCCACCCAGGTGTCGAAATCGTCCTGTGTCAGTGAAGAGATATCATTCTTTTTCGGCTTGCCTTTACTGCGGCGTTCTTTGTGGCCTGCTGGTGCGTCGGATTCATCTTCACTACGTGGGTAAGCGCCAGCCGTGGCAAGCTTCTCTTTGTGCTTATTGCTTTGCGCCCGCAGCTTGCAGGCGTGGGCAATCAGCATTTCCATTTCTTTAAGTTCAGTTTCGTTCTTATCATCGCGGCTGGTCAGCAGCTGATAGCGGCGTTCAATGGCTTCTTCCGTGCTTTCATGGTTGAGCAAATCCGCCCAGCTGTATTTTTCCGCCCAGTAGTAAACGATCCGCGCATTGGGCAGATTTAATTCACTGGCAATTTCCTTTGGTGTGCAGCGTCTTAAGTAAAGAGAGCGGGCTACACCTTTCAGTTCTTCTGAGTATCTGGCCATGCGTCCGGGATGATCGCCTTTCAATATTTCTTTCGGGTTGATGGATATTGTGCCAGCAAGATGGCGAAATATTATTTTTACGGTTCGGGATGGTTCCGTTATGGCTTATATCCGAATTAACCCGAACTAATGAAGGTGCGGGGCTGTGGGTAATCGTTAATAATTCATTTCGCAATATCACTGCGGCATCAGGAAATATATGTCACATCTGAAAACAGACTGGCTGTGTGTTGCCACTGAAGGGGATACGGTAGACGGCAGGGTTATTAAGCGTCAGTGGTTAATTGATATGGGGGATACCTATGATTTTAACCTTTGGGCAGCATTAATCTGGCCAGAGCATGAGGGCGAAGGCGATAACCTTGGCGAAGTGCTCGATGCCATGTGGCAGGAGGGGGATGACGGAAAGGTACGGCTTTTTGTTTCCATCTGCCCGAATATGCGCCTGATTTATGCGAATAACGAAGGACAATTGCTTTTCTTCTCTGTCGAGCCGGAAGAAAACTGGCGAGGCTCCGGGCGGACTTATCTTACCGGCCTTGCGGTTACCGATCATCCGGCCAGTGTGGGTACTACACGGCTGCGCTTCAGTCGGCGCAAAAAGTTAAATAAGCAGGGTTATTACAGCTGTGTAATTACCCGTGATGGCAAAATTGAACAGGAACGTGAAATGAAAAACTGGCAGAAATTATTTGGTATTAAGCCAAAGTTTGAAGAAGAAGTGTCGGGCAATGAAGGTGGTCAGGGGGGCGACAAATTACAGGCACTGGCGAATGCAGTTAATGAGCTGGAAGGCCGCGTTGCTGCCATCGAAAATACACTGAGTGGTGTAAAAGAAGATGTGGATACCATCGCGGAAGTTGTCGATACGGAGGAGTTTGCAGCAATTCGTGATAACGCCCCGGAAATCGTTAAGCGTTTTTCTGATTTAGGTGCAAAAAACCAACGCCAGCAGCGTAGCGTTCAGGATAAAGATAAGAAATTTAATTACCTGTAATTTACAGCTTTCTACCTGAATAAAAATTAACTGAATTAATCGCGTTAACGCGAGGGAGTTTTATGCATCTTAATAACCGTGCGCGGGATTTACTGGATAAATATTCGGCGGGGATGGCGCAGCATTTCGGTGCGCGTGATACCAGTCGTTATTTTTCCCTGAATGATCCGCAGGAAAATGCGTTACGCCTGGCACTTCTGGAATCAGTGGAATTCCTGAACATGATCACCTGCATGGATGTAGACCAGCTGAGCGGCCAGGTCATTTCTGTCGGCTCTTCGGTTCTGCATACCGGACGCAGTGAAGAGGGGCGCTTTACCCGCCGTGTGGGTGTGGACGGCAACGACTACTCACTGGTTGAAACAGACAGCTGCGCCGCACTGCGCTGGGATCTGCTTTCCGTGTGGGCGAACGCCGGTAAGGAAGAAAATGAGTTCTTTAACCTCGTTCAGACTTTCTCAACCCAGGCTTTCGCACTCGATATGCTGCGCATCGGCTTCAACGGTAAGAGCCGCGCCAAAACCACTAACCCAACGGAAAACCCGAACGGCGAAGATGTGAACATTGGCTGGCATGAGCGTATGCGTACCCTCCTGGGTGGCAATCAGATCATGACTGACCCTGTCACGCTGGATGAGGCGGGCGATTACAAATCACTGGATGCGATGGCATCGGATTTGATTAACGCCAAAATCGCCCCGCAATTCCGCAACGATCCCCGCCTTGTTGTGCTGGTCGGCGCTGATTTAGTGGCAGCTGAACAGTACCGACTCTATCAGGCCGCAGACCGTCCAACGGAGAAGATTGCCGCGCAGATGCTGGGCAGCACCATCGCCGGACGTCAGGCAATTATCCCGCCGTTTATGCCGGGTAAACGCATGGTGGTGACGCCGCTGAGCAACCTTCACATCTACACCCAGCGCAATACGCGTATGCGTAAGTCTGAGTTTGTTGAAGATCGTAAGCAGTTCGAAAACAAGTATCTGCGCAATGAAGGTTACGCCGTGGAAGTGCCGGAGCTGTACGCGGCAATCGATGAAAGTGCCGTGACCATCGGCAAGCCGGAAGAGCCGAAGGAGGGCTAAAACATGGTGCTTTCCCCGGCTCAACGCCATAGCCAGCGCATCAGGATGCAGCAGCAGCTTGCGCAGCAGATGGCGGTAACAACCTCGGACAGTTTGCACATTCAGATTGCCGAGCTGAATCGCGATCTGGAAGCCCTTCAACGCTTCACGTTGAGGGTTGACAAAATCGCCCATAAGCGTGATGTGCTGCTGCCGCGCTGGAAACCTACGGTGGAAGCGTATCTGGCCAGCGGCCAGGCGTACCCAAACCCGGTTTTTGCCTGGTGCATTATCTGGCTGTTTGACGTGGGCGATCTCGATACTGCGCTGGCGTGGGCTGATATTGCGATTGCACAGCAGCAGGCCACGCCAGACCGGTTACGCAGCAACTTTCCTACGTTTGTGGCGGATACCGTGCTGGCCTGGGCGCAGGAGTCTGCGGGGCGCGGGGAAAGTGTTGAACCCTATTTTTCAGCCACGTTTGACCGCGTGGCCACTTCATGGCGTTTGCATGAGCAGGTGACGGCTAAGTGGTTCAAGTTTGCCGGACAGCAGATGTTACGCAGCGATGATGGCCGGGTGAATCCGGCCAGCGTGGACAGCGCCGACGTGCTGGAAAAGGCCGATCAGCTACTGGCAACGGCAGAGCAGCATTACGCAAAAATTGGCGTGGGAACCACGCGCCAGCAGGTTGCAGCCCGACGCAGGAAACTGTTGCAGCCTTAACGACTACCGCAGGCCAGGCGGGCGCGGTGGAGGGCAGAGCACAGTAAGTGCACCTGCGCCGTGGAAACCGGCCAGCCCGCCTTTTTACGGAGTGAACATGTTTAGCGGAACACCGATTGATTATCAGGATGAGCCGCTGGAGAACAACGGATTCTGGCCAGATTTGAATCTGAAGGATTTTCAGAGCCAGCGCACCCTCCCCGCAGATATCGACGCGGACACCATCGGCCAGGCGCTTATCGCAGCGGTGGCGGAGGTTAACGCGGAGCTGGAGGCGACGGAGGCAAAGCACCGGGCAAATGGCTATGAAACGGCAGACAAGGTGCCAGGGGTGAAGCTGAAAGGGAAAAACGCCCTTTGCGCCCAGTACACGAAAGCTGTTTTTGCCAGGGCAAAAGCGGATCTGATGGGGGAGTTTGCTTCCGTTGGCCGACACGATACCCAGCCGGGGCAGGAGAGCGCGGAAACCCGCAATGGATTGCTGGCTGAATCGTCAGTGGTTATCCGGCGAATGAAGGGGCTGAAACGGGCAACGGTGAGAATGGTATGAGTCAGACGCAGCTTGAATCACTCACCGCGCTTTTCCGGGAGAACGTGCCAGCGCGGGTGATGCAGGGGTTTAGCAGTTTCCTTGACGAAATGAAGTTTATTCCCGCCACCAGGGATATGGGGTTGGGGCAATACCGGCAGGCAATCATCCGCTATGACGCGTTGTTGACCTGGGAGCGCTTCCCGTTCCGGCTGGTTCCGCCTCAGTTGCTTATGTCACTGCTGGCTGCGTGGCTGGATGAGGCCAGTCAGTCACTGCTTGATGATATCGGGCAAAGCGAATCAGAACCTGACTGGGATGTGTCGGTGGAGACTGAAGAAACCGCCACCATTGTTTTAACAGTGCCGATGGCTGAAGAGCTGGTGATTAAGCGGGATAAAAACGGGGCGATCCCCTGGCAGGGTGAGCGCTGGTCACTGGTTGAGCCTGAAGTATGGACAGCCATCACGGCGCAGGTGTTCGGTGTGGATGAAGCCGGTGCGCCGATTGGGAGTGCGTGATGTTCGTCGGCGGTGAGCTTAACAAAAAGCAGCTGGCCACGCTGCGCCAGAGTCTGGCCAACATGGATTTGCCGCCCAGGAAGCGCCAGCGCCTTATCTGGCGTCTGGCCAAATACGGGCTGATTGCCGCGGCAAAACGTAACGTTCGCAATCAGCAAAGCCCGGATGGCCAGCCGTGGGCGGCAAGGAAAACCCGGCGCAAGGGAAAGATGCTGCGTAATTTGCCAAAGCTGCTTCATATCAGGGAAATGCCGGAAATTCAGGCCGTGCGTGTCTACTTGCAGGGCGGTGGATACCGGAACGGCGAAACGCCGGTACCTGCTGGCACCGTGGGGTTTGCGCAGCAAAACGGGATGCGTGCCCGGGTAAGCCGAAAGGGGAAAACCGGCAGCGTCCCGGCAGGCAAGATGGCCACGGCGGCGCAGGCCAAAAAGTTACGCGTCCTGGGCTACCGGGTGAAAAGAGGCACGCGCTGGAAGAAACCCACGTACCGGGAGCTTATGGACGCGATGCCCTACAGCCAGGCCGGTTTGCTTATCAGGAAGCTGAGCGGCAGGGCGGTGAAAACCAGCTGGACGGTTGATTTGCCCGCCCGTGAGTTTCTGGGCATGAGTGACGACGATTTTAATAAAGCGCTTGCGCGACAGCTTCAGGCCATCGGCTTTGGCTGGGACGTTTACGCGCAGGATATGAAGGGGAAAAAATGACCTGGCCAAATGTGACGGTAAATCAGGTAAACCAGCTTCTGGGTGAAACCAACGAAGTGGAACGTGCCGTGCTGTTTGTCGGTACGGGTAGCACGAATGCAGGTAAAACGCTGGCGGTGAATGCCCAGAGTGATTTTGATTCGCTTCTGGGTACTAAAGCCAGCCAGCTGAAAAGTGATGTGATGGCCGCGCAGGCGAATGCTGGCACGAACTGGTGGGGCTTTGTTCATGTTCTGCCAGAGGACAGTGAATCGGGGGCCTGGGTGGATGCTGTGCTGGCGGCGCAGGGCGTGTGTTCAGTTGAAGGCGTCGTACTTTGTGATGATGTCAGCGCGAAGGCGGAGATTAATCAGGCCATCACGCTGCGCAGCAATCTGATCGCTAAATTCGGGCGCTGGGTGTGGTTTCTGCTGGCCGTCGAGGGGATGCAGGACGCAGAAACGCAGGCCGATTATCTGGCACGGCTGTCAACGCTACAGGACGGCATGGCAGAAAAAGCCGTTCAGCTGGTTCCGCGTATCTGGGGGAATGAGCCAGGGGCGCTGGCGGGGCGGCTATGCTCCCGTGCTGTAACCATTGCTGACAGTCCGGCGCGGGTAAAAACAGGCGCACTGTTACGCCTGGGTAGCGATAAAACGCCGGTGGATGGCGCTGGTATGCCGCTTGAGCTGGCAACGCTTCAGGCGCTGGAAGCGCAGCGCTTCAGTGTGCCGATGTGGTACCCGGACTTTGACGGGATTTACTGGGCTGACGGGCGCACCCTCGATGTTGAAGGCGGTGATTATCAGAGTATCGAAACGCTGCGCATTGCGGATAAAGCTGCCCGCCGTGTGCGTCTGATGGCCATCAGCAAAATTGCGGATCGCTCGCTGAACAGCACGCCGTCCAGCATTGCCGCGCATGAGCAGCTTTTTGCGAAGCCGCTGCGTGAAATGTCTGTCAATTCTGCAATCAACGGCGTGACGTTCCCCGGTGAGGTTAAGCCGCCGCAGGATGGTGATGTATCCATTGTCTGGAAAACCAAAAAGGCCGTGGAAATTTACATTGTGGTGCGCACGTATGAAGTGCCGCTGCAAATCACCATCAGTCTGTTACTGGATGCCAGCCTGGAGGCCGCAGCATGACTAAACGTATCTCGGGTATGTCGTTTGATACCCACATGGGTGGCCAGCTGGTCAACATTGAAAAAATCAGTCTGGATATCACGGATAACAGCGCCGCCGCGCAAACCCGTGGTGTACCCGATGGCCACGTTGATGGGGATGTGTCGGCAGAGGGCGAGATTGAACTGAGCACTAAAGCGCTGGGCATTCTTACCGGCCTTGCGCGTAGCGCCGGCTCATGGCGCGGCATTGATACCCAGGATTTTCTTTTTTATGCCAGAGCGGGCAATGAAGAAATCAGGGTTGAAGCCTTTGGCTGCAAGCTGATGCTGAACAACGTGCTGGATATCGATCCGAAGGGGGGCAGCGTTACCACGCACAAAATCAAATACTTCGTGAGCAGCCCGGAGTTCGTGAAAATTAACGGTATTCCGTATCTGGAAGCGGAAGCCACAGCAAACCTGACGGGTTAAGGGGAAGGGATGCAGGAATACGAAAAGTGGGGTGTCTCGCTGGCCATTCTGGGGGCGTTGATAGCCCTGGGCAAAATGCTGGACAGCGGCGAACCTGTCACGGTGCGTCTGGTGGCGGGTCGCGTGATTGTCGGCAGCGCCCTGGCGCTGATGGCAGGCTCGGTGCTTTATCTGCGTCCGGATACCCATCCGCTGGCCATTGTGGGGCTGGCCTCCGCGCTGGGGATTACTGGTCATAGCCTGGTTGAAGCATGGCTGAAGAAGAAGGCGAAGCAGAGTTTAAAAAGGGAGGGAAAGTGACACTGAGTGAAAAACAGCAGCTGTTTGCCGTGAAAATTGCGCAGCTGATTTTATGGGCAGATGAATGCGGGCTGCGTGTAACGTTTGGTGAAGCATACCGAACCCCGGAACAGGCTGCACTGAATGCGAAAAAGGGCAGCGGTATTGCAAACAGCCTTCACACGCAGCGCCTGGCTGTGGATCTGAATCTGTTTGTGAATGGCCAGTACAAAACCCGCACCGAAGATTACCGGGTGCTGGGCGAATACTGGGAGTCTATCGGCGGCAGCTGGGGCGGGCGCTTTAAATCAAACCCGGACGGGAACCACTTCAGCCTTGAGCATAACGGGGGGCGCTGATGAGCCGTGCCGCTGTGATGATTCTGGCCGCGCTGGCGCTGGCATTTGGTGCAGGCTGGAAAGTGGCAGTATTGCAGCGTGACAGCATCGATCTGGTTATTGAACGGAGCGCTACCGCTGCCGGTAAAGAAGGCCAGCGCATTGCCAGCGAATCGGCCAGGAAACTGGAAGGACAACTGGATGAGATACGGAACGCGCCGCCCCGTGAAATCCGCACGGAGCTGGTTAAGCCGGTGTTTACTAGCCGCTGTCTGTCTGATGAATTTGTCAGCATGTACAACGACGCCACCACTAAAATTGAAGGTGCCTTATCAGGAAAGCCTCAAGGTGCTTTGCCCCGTGCAGCTACCGCGCCTGACGGGAGCGCAGGGAAATAACGCAGCGGATTTGTTACTAATTTATTTAGAACTGTATGGCCAGTGCGCCGCACGGCATAACCAGTTAATTACTGAAATCAATCAACGTGAGAAAATGAATGATGAGTGAAAAAATTGTATTTACCGTTAAAGGTAAAGATATTGCTTTTGAGCCAAATCAGGTTGCTTACAACAAAATGATTAACGAAATGACGATGGAAAATAAAGTTGCCCCGTCGCATAACTATTTAACGCGTATTGTTACGCCGGAAACTAAAGAGGCGCTGGAAGAAATTCTGAAACTTCCGGGGGCGGCTATTCAGCTGGCGGGCAAAGTTAATGAAATCTACGTGCCTGATCTGGAAATCGAAGTAAAAAACTAACCGCCCGGGTCCGTGCGATTGAAAACAACGGACTCGAACAATATCTGATTTTACGCCGCCATTATTTACCCCACGGGGAAGATAATCAGGATGATATTGCTGCTGCTATCTGGCTGGATAATCGTCACTGGGAATTTATGAGGGCGGCGGTAGCCAATGGAATTGGACTGGCATTTAAAGGCAGCGAATGAAACAGCTTGAATTTACATTAAGCCTTATCGACAAATTAACGCGCCCGCTGAAACAAGCGCAGGGCAGTGTCAGCAGCTTTGCCGATAAATCAAAAGATGCCTTTAAACAGATTGGTGGTGGCCTGCTGGCGGCGGCGGGGGTTGGCATGGCCATTAAAGGCGCGTTATCCCCGGCTGTTGAGATGTACGACGCGCTTAATGAGGCATCGGCACGGGGCGTTGACAGTACGGCATTAAAAACCGTGCAGCGTGATGCCCTGCGCTTCAGCACTACTTATGGCGCAAGTGCGGTTGAGTTTGTGAACTCCACACACTCTATTAATGCCGCCATCGCCGGGCTGACTGGCGAGGAACTGCCAAAGGTCACGACTGTAGCCAATACCCTGGCGTTTGCGATGAAGTCCACTGCCACCGATACCAGCGAGTTTATGGGGCAGATGTTCGGCAACTTCCGCAGTGAAGCGGATGCGCTGGGCAAAGTGCAGTTTGCTGAGCAACTGGCCGGAAAAATGGTGTACATGCGCCAGACGTTCGGCACAGAAATGTCACAAATCAAAGACCTGATGGAAGGTGCTCGCGGCGTTGGCAGCAACTACGATATCGGACTGGATGAGCAGCTGGCCGTATTGGGTGAGCTTCAGCGAACGCTGGGAACGGAGGCCAGCAGCGCCTACGAAGGATTTATAACAGGTGCCATTGATGGTGCTAAAAAACTGGGGCTGTCGTTCACGGATGTAAACGGCAAAATGTTGTCTATGCCGGAAATGCTGACAAAGCTTCAGGGTAAGTATGGCAAGAGCCTGCAAGGAAACCTTAAAGCACAGGCTGAGCTTGATGCGGCGTTTGGTGACAGTGCCGCCGTGGTGAAGCAGCTTTACGGCAACGTCGCGTTGCTTCAGCGTAATATCACGGAGCTGGGCGGTTCGGATGGGCTGAAGCGCACACAAGAGATGGCTGCAAAGCTGGTTAAGCCATGGGAGCGTTTTGTCGAAATCCTGAAAGCCATTCGTACCGTGACTGGACTAACGCTTATCCCAATACTGTACCCGCTACTTAATCAACTTGCGGATATGGGACAGACTTTCGTCCGCTGGATGCAGATGTTTCCGAATATTGCCCGTGCGGTGGGATGGCTTTCAGCGGCATTACTGAGTTTCGCCCTGGTCGGGGCGACGGCAAATATTGTGATGGGGGTGTCTAAGTTCATCATGATTGGGTGGAAGGCCGTCTGGAAATCACTTGTGATGGTCGTGAAATCCTACACACTGGTTGTCTGGCTTGCGCAAAAGGCGGTGATTGCCTGGAACGTTGTGCTGAGAACGCTGCGGGGTGTATTGCTGGCTGTGCGCATGGCGGCGATTACTGCGGGGATTGGCATCAACCTGATGAGCTGGCCGGTGCTTCTGATTATTGGGGCAATAGCCTTGTTGGTTGCCGGTTGTTATCTGCTGGTTAAGCACTGGGATGCGATTAAAGCCGCAGTGATGGACAGCACCGCGTTTAAAGCGGCGGCGGAGGTGGTTCAGTGGCTGGCGGGGATCTTCAGTTCTGCATGGCAATGGATTGCAGCGGGCTGGAATAACTTCATTGCTTTGCTTGCCGGATTTTCACCATCCGATGCACTGGCCGGAATGGTCAGCGGTATTGTGTCCATGTTTGATAATGCCCAGGAAAGTATCAAATCCAGCTTCTTAAATTCATGGAACTGGATTGTAGAAAAACTGAATAAGCTACCGGGGGTAAATATTTCACTTGCCGGAAATAATCAGGGATCACCGTTAAAAGAGAATAGGTTATCAACCGGTGGCACAGTTGCGGATATTGAACACGGCGGGATAAGTAAAACGATCTCCAGCAACTCACGAACGGTAACGGATAACAGTAAACGTATCGGCACCGTGAATATTTATCCTGAAGAGGTCATGACGCCCGGTCAGCTTATGGAGTGGCAGGAGTTACATTCATGAGTGATTTGCTTTATATCGACCTGATGATTAATCAGGGAACGTTCAGCCTTAATTCTGGCAGGGAGCCTGAGTTGTGTAATAACCGCCAGAGCATTGGGCAGGATGTTATTCACGCGATTTTAGAAAGCGGTCTTGCCACTGAATTAATTGCGGAGCGCAGCCCAACACTGCGGGCGGATATCTTCACGCAAATGGAATTGCTGATTGAAAGTGATGAGCGGATTGTGCCGGGTACCGTGGTTATCCATGAGGAAACCCCGGCGCGGCTATGGATAACGGCGGATACCGATTTCGGCGCGCTGTCAGTGAGGGCTGAGCTATGACGGATAAACCTCAGGTTGATTTTGAAGAAATCATTAAAGACAGCGGGATGCCAGGCACGGAAGAAGAGGTGCGTAGCCGGTTTAATGCCATCGTTCAGGAAGAAGGGCTGATCACGAATACGTCGCGCATGTCGCCGTTCTGGCGGCTGATTACCGCGATTGTGACCGCGCCGGTTATGTGGCTGAAAGACGCCATGGTAACCGTTGTGCTGGCCAATATGTTTGTGGCCACGGCGGGTGGCAAGATGCTGCGCCTGCAGGCCTGGGCGGTGAACCTGACGGCAAAGCCCGCCAGCGCAGCCGAAGGCGTGATCCGCTTTTACAAAGAAGATGCAAAAGAGGCCGTGACCGTAAAGGCCGGAACGCTTATCCAGACTGAGCGAATTAATGGCGTTGTTTATGAGCTGGCCGTCACCCTGGACACCCTCATTGCCGCTGGCATTGCCAGTGCGCCGGTACCGGTTAAAGCCACCGGCCCGGGCGCGGGTTACAACCTTGCGCCGGGCTATTACCGCATATTGCCGGTGGCCGTTTCCGGCATCAGCCATGTGGAAAGTGAAGAGGACTGGTTAACAACGCCGGGGGCTGATGAAGAAGGTGATGATGAGCTACGCGAACGTTGCCGCAATCAGTTCAATCTTGTGGGGAATTACCACACGGATGCGGTTTACCGCTCAATGATTGCCGGTGTGGCCGGGTTAAGCGTTGATCGCATTTTCTTTCAGCATGATGCACCACGTGGGCCTGGTACGGCGAATGCTTATCTGCTGCTGGATTCCGGCGCCACGTCTGCGCCCTTTATTGATGCGGTGAACGACTACATCAACAACCAGGGGCATCACGGGCATGGCGATGATATGCAGTGCTTTGCCATGCCGGAGACGCGCCACCGGCTTGATGTGAAGGTGTTTGTGCTTAACCCGGACAACATGACGGAGGAAGGCAGGGCGTTGCTGCTGACGGGGGTGGAGAACCTGATCCGCTGCGCCTTCAGGGAAAACAGCAATTTCGACGTGAAGAAAACATGGCCGTACTCGCGTTTTTCGTTTTCGAATCTTGGGCGAGAAATACACCGGCAGTTTGCTGTTGTGGATTCACTGGCGTTTTCCCTGGGCGATATCGTGAGTGAACTTGCCGTGCCGCGTCTTGATGAATTGAGTGTGGAGATTAACCATGATTGATTTCATGAAAAAACTGGCCTCAATGGCGCTGCCGTTCTGGATGAGTAAAGGCGAACCGGCAACGCTGCTTAAAGCCGCCCGCCGATTCTGGGGGCAGGCTTACGGCTGGGTAACCTGGCCGCTTCAGCAGTTTGATCCGCTGACGTGTACAGCGCCGTTGTTAAATCTGCTGGCCTGTGACCGGGATATCAGCCGGTTTAACGGTGAGCCACTGGCGTTGTTTCGCAAACGTGTGGCGTACGCCTTCGTTAACGCCGCCGATGCCGGATCGGTTGAAGGGTTCATTGCCATTTTTGAGCGTCTGGGTATCGGGTACGTGGAGCTGCTGGAGCGTCAGCCAGATATTGACTGGGATGTGATAACCGTAAAGGTGACGGACAGCCAGATTGCAGAAAACCCCGATCTGATGCTTCAGATCATCAGGCAGTACGGGAGAGCGTGCCGCCGCTACCGGTTTGAAGTGATGACAGCGCAGGGCTTTGCCCTCCGTGCCGGGTGGTACCAGGGCGAATATATTTGCTATGCGGCTGCGCTGCCGCTGAGTGAAACACCATCAACGTATAGCGCAAAAATGTAGGAAAAGGATATGTCACAGACTGCTATCACAATTGCATTTGAACAGTGGAAAGCACAGCAGGGCGCGGAAAACGTTGATGTGGTGCTGGATGAGTTTGTTTTCGCAAACGTCCCGGGGCTTGATCCCGAAAAGCCGGTTGACCGACAGGAAACTATTCCGGTGGCCAGTATTGTTCACCGGCAGGCCGTGAGTAAAACCGGCGTGGTGAATGAAAATGCCGTTGTGTACTCCGTTGTGCTGGGCGCGGAAGTGGGCGACTTTGATTTTAACTGGATAGGACTCGTTAATAAGGCGAGCGGCATCCTGGCCATGGTGGTTCATGCCCCTGTGCAAAAGAAGGTGGCCACCGCCGCTGGCCAGCAGGGCAATGTGCTGACGCGTTCATTTTTGATGGAATACAGCGGTGCAGCCACTGAAACCCAAATTAATACACCGGCAGAAACGTGGCAGATTGACTTTACCGCCCGACTGGCCGCGATGGATGAGCGCCAGCGAATGGAGAATGTTGATATTTATGGGGCGGGCGCGTTCTTCGGGGATGGCTGGCGGGTTGTGCGAAACGGCAACCAGTACAGCGTGCAGAAGGGGGCCGGATACGTTGGTGGTCTGCGTGCTGAGCTGGCTGTAACACAGCCGATCACCGTTGGGGTGAAGCCCGCCAAAATCTGGCTGGATGTGTGCTGGAAAGGCACGTTAACCAGTGTATGGGGCGTTCAGCATAAATTGGTTGCTGCGGAAGCTTTGCAGGATTACCAGTCAGAGGGTGTTCAGCATTATGTGTTTGCGCTGGCCAGTATTGACGCCAGCGGCGTTGTTACCGATTTACGCCCCAAAGGCACTCTGGGCGATCAGCAGGGAAACAGCGACTTTGTACGCAAAGACCAGAATCTTGCTGATTTAAACGATGCAGCCGCCGCGCGTAAAAATATTGGCCTGGGCGATATCGCAACCCATGACGCAAAAGAGTTTGTGTCAGCCACTGGTGGTGATGTCGGCTGGCTTGATAACGCGAACCACTATGCAACAAAAGAGGGGGCGTGGCCGGGTGGCGGGGCCTTTCAGAGCCAGTTGGCTGACAGGCGTGCCCTGTTTTATTCCGCCGGTTACAGCGCCAGCGGGAACGTATATTTACCCATGACCAAAGCGACCGTGCAGACGGCGGGTACCGGGTATCAGGTCGCCATCAGCTACGGGGTGCTGGTCTCCGGAAAAAATGATTTCCCCTCTGGCTGTATTCATATTCTCGATGACCAGGGGCGCGACCATATCTGGACGTTTAACCCCAACGATAACTCCTTTACCGCGAACGGGTCCATTCGCGCAGGTGCTAGCGTGTACGCCGGAGGGGCAATTTTCGAGCCTGGCGGTAATATCAATGGCGAAATCTGGGGCGGCTGGCTGAGCACATGGCTCGCTAATCAGTTTACCGCGCGGGATAACAACATCAATACCCGTGCCACATGGGACTGGGCAAATGGTCAGCTTGCCGCGCGGGATGACAAT
>NZ_DASYBS010000012.1:0-2399 GCF_036500665.1 Cedecea sp. | reverse complement strand
CACCCCAAGTGAATTAAGTGCAGATACGATATGACGGGAATCATCCAGACTGGGAACCCGCAAGGATCTTTCGTAATTGGCTAATCGCGGCTGGTTCCAGCCGGCCTCTCTTGCCAGAGCTTGTTGTGAAATATTGGCTTTTTTCCGGAAGTACGAAATATGGTTCATGGGAATCTCCTGTTGTGTAAATCAACATTCACACATTGTGAAGTTAATGTCAACGCAAAACGTGAATCACAAATATTCACTCTTTGTGATAAAGTGGTGATATGAAAATACTTGCTGAAGAAATCGGAGAGCGCATAAAGGCGCTAAGAACCGAGAAAGGATTGAGCCAGGGGCAGCTTGCAAAATTATGTGGCTGGTCCGGAGCATCGCGTATTGCAAACTATGAGTACGGCACCAGAAATGTTGGCGTTGACGATGCAGTAAGCCTTGCTAAAGCGCTTGGGACATCCCCTGTCGTTATTCTCTTTGGTGAACAAGGCGATCCATCTCAATGGCTAACGGATAAACAAAAAAGAGTCTTATCCTTGTTTGACCAACTGCCTGAGTCAGAGCGGGATCGGATGATTGACACTTTCGAGCTTAGACTCAAAGAAATTGATGACTACGTAGAGAAGTATCTTAGAGGAAGATACACTCCGTCTTAACTTCCCCCCATCTTCTGTCAACCGGCCTGGCGCCGGTTTTTTTATGTCTAAAGAAAAAAAACACTATCCACACAATTCAAGATTCACATTTCGTATTGACAAACAATTCACAACATGTGAAGCTCCTGGCTACACAATACAGTAACGCGTCATCCAGGCAGGAAGCCCACGAAGTAGCTGCCGGCGGCATACGAAACACCGGATGAGATGACAAATTGAAATGCGCAGCAGGCAGTAACCGTTCCGCCAGCCTGGCGATAAGGGCAAAACAGGAGAATACGGGATGATTGATTTCGCACGTAAACCAGCAGCAAACCAGGCTGTTCGCCTGAACCTCTTTGAGGTGATGCTTCGCAGGCTCTGTTACATCCTGGCACAGAAGGGTGACCCGACTGCCGACAAACAGCCCTCAGTCCATTAAATATCGAGTTTTGACCAATGGCAGCGCCAGCCTGATGCCCTGTGCGCGGGGCATTGTGATGGCAATGTCGCCATCATAACCAGACAGGAGACGAAGACCTGTTCTGGTTAAACTGGAAATATGTTCTTTTGCCCGCGTCGTGGCGGGCTCTTTTTCCGGAGGAACTATGTCAGCAAATGAACTGGCCCTGCGCTTCAGTACCGCTCCGGCTGAGCAGTTAATCGGGGTTTTGTCGGTGTATGAAGTGAAGGAAGCCCTTCGTGAAGAAATTGAAGATGATGTTATGGGGGAAATCTGGCAGGAACATAAATTTGAAATGGACGCAGTTGAAGAGCAGGCGGAGGAAGCAGAACGACGTGCGAGTGAGCATGGAGATGCTGCGGCTGCTTTAGGAACGGCGATAAAACAGGCTCTGAAATTTCTCCCGGACGGTGAGGCTAAAAATATCCTCGTTGACGCC
Organism: Cedecea sp.; assembly: GCF_036500665.1. Taxonomy (NCBI): domain Bacteria; kingdom Pseudomonadati; phylum Pseudomonadota; class Gammaproteobacteria; order Enterobacterales; family Enterobacteriaceae; genus Cedecea; species Cedecea sp. Next base: position 865 of record NZ_DASYBS010000012.1, on the reverse strand, counting down.
ATAGAGGACAATCAGGGATACGGACGCGACCCTCTTTAACGTAAAAACCCGCGCAAGGCGGGTCAGTACGCCGGTCAGCCGACCAGAGCTTTCCGGAATCGAGTTTTGACCAATGACCACTACCCGAAGCGGCAATCATCAGCTGCCGGGTATCTTACAACCTGACGGAGCCCGAACGCAATGAACACCTGTGTATATTTTATTAAATCCAGACTGAAAGCACCTGAAGCTGAAAGCTTACTCTGCTGGATAACAGCCATAACAGATGCCCTGAATAACGATACTGTTCACCATAAAGAAGTTGACGAAACGCAGTTGTTCACTCACCTCATGATTGACCTGGAAGCATTCGGTACAAACCCGGACGCACCGATAGTTTCAATTGGGGCCGTGTTTTTCAATCCTGAAACCGGCAGGATGGGCAGCGAATTTTACAAAGTCATTAGCCTCGAGTCCTCCATGGCCTTCGGTGGTCGCCCGGATGCAGATACCATTCTCTGGTGGCTGAAGCAGTCCGCAGAGGCTCGCTCTGCGATTCTGGTTGATGACGCCATTCCTTTTGATGACGCCCTGCTTCAGCTAAACGATTTTATCTGCGAAAACGCGGTAAATGGACCGGCCAGCGTTCAGGTATGGGGTAATGGGGCGACATACGATAACGTCCTGCTGCGCAGCGCTTATAAACGCACCGGTATACCCGCCGTCTGGACGTTCCGGAATGATCGGGACGTACGCACCATCGTCGAAATGGGCAAAGCGGTTGGTATTAATCCGCGCTATGAAATCCCGTTCGAAGGCGATCAGCATAACGCCCTTGCCGATGCTCGCCACCAGGCCAAATACGTTTCAGCCATCTGGCAACAGC
>NZ_DASYBS010000011.1:0-7584 GCF_036500665.1 Cedecea sp. | reverse complement strand
CTGCTGTTGCGGTTCAGTTGACGACCACTCTTACGATGGCGCATGACCTTATCCTTCTCAGTAAAACCTTAACCTGTGATCCGGTTACTCGTCAGCGATGCTTGCCGGTGGCCAGTTTTCCAGGCGCATGCCCAGAGACAGACCACGGGAAGCCAGCACGTCTTTAATCTCGGTAAGAGATTTTTTACCCAGGTTAGGCGTTTTAAGCAGCTCAACCTCGGTACGCTGTACCAGATCACCGATATAGTGGATAGCTTCTGCCTTGAGGCAGTTAGCAGAGCGGACAGTCAATTCCAGATCGTCAACAGGGCGCAGCAAGATCGGATCGAATTCTGGTTTCTCTTCTTTAACTTCCGGCTGACGAACATCACGTAAGTCAACGAAAGCTTCAAGTTGTTCTGCCAGGATGGTTGCCGCACGACGAATCGCCTCTTCAGGATCGATTGTGCCGTTGGTTTCCATTTCGATGACCAGCTTGTCCAGGTCGGTACGCTGTTCTACACGCGCTGCTTCAACATTGTAGGCAATACGCTCTACAGGGCTGTAACAGGCGTCGACCAGCAGACGGCCGATTGGGCGCTCATCTTCTTCCGAATGAATTCGGGCAGAAGCCGGCACATAACCGCGGCCGCGCTGAACTTTGATACGCATGCTAATAGCGGCGTTCTCATCGGTCAGGTGGCAGATCACATGCTGCGGCTTGACGATTTCGACATCACCATCATGGGTGATGTCGGCTGCGGTCACAGGGCCAATGCCAGATTTATTCAGGGTAAGAATAACTTCATCTTTACCTTGAACTCTTACCGCCAGCCCTTTCAGGTTGAGCAGGATTTCCAGGATATCTTCCTGAACGCCTTCTTTGGTGCTGTACTCGTGCAGTACACCATCAATCTCAACCTCAGTCACCGCGCAACCCGGCATCGATGAAAGCAGAATACGGCGCAGTGCGTTACCAAGAGTATGGCCAAAGCCACGCTCTAACGGCTCAAGGGTCACCTTGGCGTGCGTCGAACTCACTTGCTCGATATCTACCAGGCGTGGTTTTAGAAACTCTGTCACAGAACCCTGCATTGTGTCCTCTCTTTGGTACTAAGCTTTACTTGGAGTAAAGCTCGACGATCAGGTGTTCGTTAATGTCCGCAGACAGATCGGTACGCTCAGGCTTACGCTTGAACACACCTTCCATCTTGGCAGCATCAACTTCCAGCCAGGTTGGCTTTTCACGCTGCTCAGCCAGCTCCAGAGCGGCCTTAACGCGAGATTGCTTTTTGGCTTTCTCACGGATGCTGACTACGTCATTCGGAGTTACCTGATAAGAAGCGATGTTAACAACGCGACCATTTACCATAATTGCTTTATGGCTAACCAGCTGACGTGCTTCTGCACGAGTGGCGCCGAAGCCCATACGGTAAACTACGTTGTCCAGACGACCTTCCAGCAGAGCCAACAGGTTTTCACCGGTGTTGCCTTTCAGACGAGCTGCTTCTTTATAATAGTTACGGAACTGACGCTCCAGCACACCGTAGATACGGCGAACTTTTTGCTTTTCACGCAACTGCACACCATAGTCAGACAGACGCGGTTTACGCGCACCGTGCTGGCCAGGAGCTTGTTCAATCTTACACTTGGTATCGATCGCGCGAACGCCAGACTTAAGGAATAAGTCTGTGCCCTCACGACGGCTCAGCTTGAGCTTAGGACCCAAATATCTTGCCATTTTCTTTCTCCAACAATCCTAGAAAACGAACGCGTTATACGCGGCGTTTTTTCGGCGGACGACAACCGTTGTGAGGGATCGGAGTCACATCAGTAATATTAGTGATGCGGAAACCAGCGGCGTTCAGAGCACGAATAGTTGATTCGCGGCCTGGACCCGGACCCTTAACCATAACTTCCAGGTTCTTGATACCGTATTCTTTCACGGCTTCTGCGCAACGCTCTGCTGCAACCTGAGCTGCAAACGGAGTGGATTTGCGAGAACCACGGAAACCGGAACCACCGGCAGTTGCCCAACCCAACGCATTACCCTGACGATCGGTAATAGTAACGATGGTGTTGTTGAAAGAAGCATGGACATGAGCCACGCCGTCAGAGACTGTTTTTCTTACACGTTTACGTGCACGAATTGGTGCCTTTGCCATTATTCAATCACCCCGATTATTTCTTGATCGGTTTGCGCGGACCCTTACGGGTACGGGCGTTGGTCTTAGTACGCTGACCGCGCACTGGCAGACCACGACGATGACGCAAACCGCGATAGCAACCAAGGTCCATCAGACGCTTGATGCTCATGCTCACTTCACGGCGCAGATCACCTTCAACGACAAATTTGGCAACTTCGTCACGCAGCGTGTCAATTTGTTCTTCAGACAGCTCACTGATCTTAACATCTTCAGCGATACCCGCCGCAGCGCAGATGGCCTTGGAGCGAGTCTTGCCGACACCGTAGATCGAGGTTAACGCGATCACGGCATGTTTTTGATCAGGAATGTTAATGCCTGCTATACGGGCCACTATGCACTCCTACTATTAAGATTATGCGTCCCATGCTGAAAAGCCCGTTTTCAGGATACTCAAATGGAAACGCATAGACATACAAAAGATTGGCTGGCTAATCTAGCCAGCTCAACCCAACTTTGCAAGAAAAATATGCGAGATAATCAGCCTTGACGCTGTTTATGCTTCGGTTCTACGCTGCAAATCACGCGAATAACACCGTCACGCTTAACGATTTTGCAGTTACGACATAATTTCTTGACGGAAGCACGAACTTTCATTTTTACTCTCCGTAACTTCTCAAGCGACAATTAACGGCCGTAGCCTTTCAGGTTCGCTTTCTTCAATGCAGACTCATACTGACTGGACATCATCAGAGTTTGCACTTGAGCCATAAAGTCCATGATAACGACAACAACGATCAACAGTGAGGTCCCACCGAAGTAGAACGGCACTTTCATTGCATCGCGCATGAACTCCGGGATTAGGCAAATAAAGGTAATGTACAGCGCACCAACCAGAGTCAGGCGGGTCATTACTTTATCGATATACTTCGCCGTTTGTTCTCCCGGACGAATTCCTGGTACAAATGCACCGGACTTCTTCAGGTTATCTGCTGTTTCACGCGGGTTGAAAACCAACGCCGTATAGAAGAAACAGAAGAAGATGATTGCAGACGCATAGAGTAACACATAAAGCGGTTGCCCAGGCTGCAAATACAGCGAAATTGTTGTCAGCCAGTTCCAACCGGTACCGCCCCCGAACCATGACGCGATGGTTGCCGGGAACAGAATAATACTGGAGGCGAAGATCGCAGGGATAACCCCGGCCATGTTCACTTTCAGCGGTAAATGTGTGCTCTGCGCAGCATAGACACGACGACCCTGTTGACGTTTAGCGTAGTTGACCACAATGCGGCGCTGGCCACGCTCAACAAAAACAACGAAGAAGGTCACTGCAAATACTAATACTGCAACCAACAGCAACAGGAGGAAGTGCAGGTCGCCTTGCCTTGCTTGCTCGATGGTATGGCCAACGGCCGGCGGAAGACCCGCAACGATACCCGCGAAGATTATGATTGAGATACCGTTGCCGATACCACGCTCAGTAATCTGTTCGCCCAGCCACATCAGGAACATTGTCCCGGTAACCAGACTTACAACAGCGGTGAAATAGAATGCAAAGCCCGGGTTTAACACCAGGCCCTGCATACCAGGCATATTCGGTAAACCGGTAGCAATACCGATTGACTGGAATATTGCCAGCACCAGAGTGCCGTAACGGGTGTACTGGCTGATCTTACGACGACCAGACTCCCCTTCTTTCTTCAGCTCTGCCAGCGCGGGGTGAACCACGGTAAGCAGCTGAATGATGATCGATGCCGAAATGTACGGCATGATACCCAGCGCGAAGATAGAAGCACGGCTGAGAGCACCACCAGAGAACATGTTGAACATTTCAATGATGGTGCCTCGCTGTTGCTCAAGCAGTTTGGCAAGTACAGCGGCATCAATACCAGGGATCGGAATAAAAGAGCCAATACGAAACACAATCAGCGCACCGATAACAAACATCAGTCTGCGTTTCAGCTCGCCGAGGCCGCCTTTAGCACTTTGAAAATCTAATCCCGGTTGCTTTGCCATCTGCTACTTATTCCTCGATTTTACCGCCAGCAGCTTCGATAGCAGCACGAGCGCCTTTGGTCACACGCAGGCCGCTAACAGTTACCGGACGAGTTACCTCACCAGACAGGATCACTTTCGCGAACTCAATCTGAATACCGATAATGTTTGCTGCTTTCAACGTGTTCAGGTCAACTACGTCGCCTTCAACTTTCGCCAGATCGGACAGACGAACTTCTGCCGTGATCATTGCTTTGCGAGAGGTGAAACCGAATTTCGGCAGACGACGGTACAACGGCATCTGACCACCTTCGAAACCACGACGTACGCCACCACCAGAACGAGAGTTCTGACCTTTGTGACCACGACCGCCGGTTTTACCGAGGCCAGAACCGATACCACGACCCAGACGCTTGGAAGCGTGCTTAGACCCTTCGGCCGGAGACAGAGTATTTAAACGCATCTCTTACTCCTCAACTTTAACCATGTAGGAAACCGCGTTGACCATACCGCGTACAGCAGGAGTATCCTCGCGCTCTACGGTGTGGCCAATACGACGCAGACCCAGGCCAAGCAGCGTTGCCTTGTGTTTCGGCAGACGACCGATTGCACTGCGGGTTTGAGTGATTTTAATAGTCTTTGCCATGGTCAATTACCCCAGAATTTCTTCAACGGATTTACCACGCTTGGCAGCGACCATTTCTGGAGACTTCATATTCGCCAGGCCATCGATAGTTGCACGAACCACGTTAATCGGGTTAGTGGAACCATACGCTTTAGCCAGAACGTTATGAACACCAGCGACTTCCAGAACGGCGCGCATTGCACCACCGGCGATGATACCGGTACCCTGAGAAGCCGGCTGCATGAACACACGAGAACCTGTGTGCACACCTTTAACAGGGTGCTGCAGGGTGCCGTGGTTCAGCGCGACGTTAATCATGTTGCGACGGGCTTTTTCCATCGCTTTCTGGATCGCTGCTGGAACTTCACGCGCTTTACCGTAACCAAAACCAATACGACCGTTACCGTCACCTACCACTGTCAGAGCAGTGAAGGAGAAAATACGACCGCCTTTAACGGTTTTAGATACGCGATTTACCGCGATCAGCTTTTCCTGCAGTTCGCCAGCTTGTTTTTCGATGTGAGACATCTTACACCTCTACCTTAGAACTGAAGGCCAGCTTCACGGGCAGCATCTGCCAGTGCCTGGACACGACCATGATATTGGAAACCCGCACGGTCAAAAGCAACAACGGTGATGCCTTTTTCCAGAGCGCGCTCAGCAACAGCTTTACCTACAGCTGCAGCGGCGTCTTTGTTCCCAGTGTACTTCAGTTGCTCAGTGATAGCTTTTTCTACAGTAGATGCAGCTACCAGAACTTCAGAACCGTTTGGTGCAATAACCTGTGCGTAAATATGACGCGGGGTACGATGTACCACCAGGCGAGTTGCACCCAGCTCTTTGAGCTTGTGACGTGCGCGGGTCGCACGACGGATACGAGCAGATTTCTTATCCATAGTGTTACCTTACTTCTTCTTAGCCTCTTTGGTACGCACGACTTCGTCGGCGTAACGAACACCCTTGCCTTTATATGGCTCAGGACGACGGTAGGCGCGCAGATCAGCAGCTACCTGGCCGATCGCCTGCTTATCAGCGCCTTTCAGCACGATTTCAGTTTGAGTCGGACATTCAGCAGTGATACCTGCAGGCAGCTTATGCTCGACAGGGTGAGAGAAGCCCAGGGCCAAATTCACCACGTCGCCTTTAACGGCTGCACGATAACCTACACCAACCAGCTGCAGCTTCTTAGTGAAGCCTTCGGTAACACCGATAACCATTGCGTTCAACAGCGCACGAGTGGTACCCGCCTGGGCCCACGCGTTTGCAAAGCCTTCGCGCGGAGCGAAAGTCAGAGCATTTTCAGCGTGTTTAACTTCAACAGCATCGTTGATAGTACGAGTCAGCTCGCCGTTTTTACCTTTGATCGAAATAACCTGACCGTTGAGTTTTACCTCTACGCCTGCAGGAACAACGACCGGTGCTTTAGCAACACGAGACATTTTATTCCTCCAATTACGCTACGTAGCAGATAATTTCGCCACCAAGACCAGCCTGGCGCGCTGCACGATCAGTCATAACACCTTTAGAGGTAGAAACGACAGCAATACCCATGCCGGCCATAACTTTAGGCAGCTCATCTTTTTTCTTATAGATGCGCAGACCTGGGCGGCTGACTCGCTGAATGCTCTCTACCACAGCCTTGCCCTGGAAATACTTAAGAGTCAGTTCCAGTTCAGGCTTGATGTCGCCTTCAATTTTAAATTCTTCAATATAACCTTCTTCCTTCAGCACGTTGGCGATTGCCACTTTCAGCTTGGAGGAAGGCATGGTGACCGCAACTTTGTTCGCGGCCTGACCGTTACGGATACGGGTCAGCATATCCGCGATCGGATCTTGCATGCTCATCTGTCTCTACTCCCGTGATTCAATTGGTGACAATTACCAGCTAGCCTTTTTCAAGCCAGGCACTTCACCGCGCATGGCGGCTTCACGCAGCTTGATACGGCTCAACCCGAACTTGCCCACATAACCATGTGGACGACCAGTCTGGCGGCAGCGTTTACGCTGACGGGACGGGCTGGAATCACGCGGCAGAGTTTGCAGCTTGAGAACAGCGTTCCAACGGTCTTCGTCGGTCGCGTTCACATCAGAAATGATAGCTTTCAGTTCTGCGCGTTTAGCGAAGAATTTTTCAGCCAAAGCAACGCGCTTTACTTCGCGTGCTTTCATTGATTGCTTAGCCATGAAGTAACCCTACCTTACTTGCGGAACGGGAAGTCAAAGGCAGCCAGCAGAGCACGGCCTTCATCATCAGATTTCGCAGTAGTGGTAATGGTAATATCCAAACCACGGACGCGATCGACTTTGTCGTAATCGATTTCTGGGAAGATGATCTGCTCACGGACACCCATGCTGTAGTTACCACGGCCGTCGAAAGACTTAGCGGACAAGCCACGGAAGTCACGGATACGCGGTACAGCAATAGTGATCAGACGCTCAAGGAACTCCCACATGCGTTCGCCACGCAGAGTTACTTTACAGCCGATCGGATAGCCCTGACGGATTTTGAAGCCTGCAACAGATTTGCGTGCTTTGGTGATCAACGGCTTTTGACCGGAGATTGCTGTCAGATCTGCTGCTGCATTATCCAGCAGTTTCTTGTCAGCGATCGCTTCACCAACACCCATGTTCAGGGTGATCTTCTCGACCCGAGGGACTTGCATGACAGAATTGTAGCTAAACTCAGTCATGAGTTTTTTAACTACTTCGTCTTTGTAGTAATCATGCAGTTTCGCCATCGTACTACTCCAAATTACTTGATAGTTTCGCTGTTAGACTTGAAGAAACGGACTTTTTTGCCGTCTTCGAATCTAAAGCCTACACGGTCAGCCTTGCCGG
>NZ_DASYBS010000010.1:0-6161 GCF_036500665.1 Cedecea sp. | reverse complement strand
CCCCAGGTACCGCTGTAATCCCCGAACAGACGCGCACCGGCGCTGGTTGAAGTCCAGGTCAGCATAGTACCCGGCTTATACGTCTCTCCCGGCCAGCGGAATGACTGCCAGTCGGCCATTTGGTTAAAGTAATGCAGTTTTTGCCCGTCGATGGTTAGCTGGGTCTCCACCACCTGCGCTGCCGGGCGCGCCTGTAATTCAAAACTGATCCCCTGGCTGCCGTCGGTAAACAGAATGTCCGACAGCTGGCTAAGCTGGTTAACGGCCTTGAGGAAGGCCGGATTAAACGTCAGCCCCTGGCTGTGGGCGTTATCCGGCACCCACTGGCTGCCCTCTTTGTGCAGCACACCATTAAGTTCGGTCGTCAGGAACCGGTCGATGCGCCCGCTGTCCTTACGGATAAACTCGGCCAGCATCGGCAGAGAGGCATCGCTTTTGCTCGCGGCAAACGGGAAGCGGCCATCAAAAGCCGTATGCCAGTTCGCCACCACAGAACGGTTCCAGCGGTCGTTCAGGCTGGCTGCCGACGGCTGCAGTACGGTTTCCCAGGCCTGGGTCAGCGGCTGCACAAACATCGTGTTACCGAAGCCGCTCCACTCTTCCCCCAGACTTGCCGCCACCAGGCTGCCGTACTGCTGGGTATCGGTCAGATCCACGCTTTTACCCTGGAACACCGTCTGGGCCAGAGTCTGCATCATCTCCTGCGGGTCGGACGCGCTTGCTACCTGCTGCAGGCGCAGGCGCACACGGGTGATTCGGGTGAGATAAGTCTGCAGGCTCAGCGAGCTGTCGGCAGACATCACGTTGCTGGCTTTGTTTTTCCCCATCAACGTTAGCAGGGGGCCAAAACTGTCATCCAGCGGCCCCTGTGGACCGGCGGCACGCTGATCGATAGCAGGTTTATCCTGGCTGCCGACCAGCTCCTTCGCCGATTTAATAATGGAGTCGGATAGCTTCTCGTTTTGCTGCCCGGTCAACCCTTGCCAGGCCAGCGTATTCATCAGGGCAATCAGCGGTGACTGGCGCACATCGCTCATCAGCGTCAGCTGATCGGTGACATCAGCAATATTATTCGCCGGGTTAAGTCGCAGGCTGTTAAGGAAGCTCAGCCAGCTACCGGCAAAATCGGTGAAATAACGCTGGGTCAGGCGCGCTTTTAGCGCCTCCGGCGACAGGTCAGCCGAGACCGCTTTACGGCTGTCGCTCAGCACCCAGTCAATTTCATCGCGCCTGGAGTTGGCCGCTTTCTCGATGGCCTGCTGAATTCCCCCTTCCCACGCCTGACGGGTAAACATCCCGGGCACCACCTCATCGGTAGCGAACAGACGGCGGGCATCCGTACCGCTGGTCATGTCTTCCAGAGAGACATCGGCAAAGTTACGACGCACCGATTTGAGCATATTTTCATACAGCGTACTTTCGGCATTGCGACGGCCAATCTGCTGCAACAGCACCTGGCGACTCTGGCTGACCAGCTGCGGGGACAAAGCAATTTTCCACTGTGGCTGCTTCGGCAATTCAGAGATGTAAAAAGCCCACAGATCCGGCGACAGGCTTTGCCACAGGCCGGTTGAGAGACCTGCGCGAGACGGTTGCACGCCTTTCATGGTCCGGGCGTAAAAAGCCCCGTCCACTTTGTCCGGGCGCGACATCATCATCCAGGCTTTAAGCTGGTCATAACCGGGCTTTGCCAGCTGCACGCGCTGGTCGCTATTGGGCGCGGAGTTAGCCAGCACGGTGAGCTTTTGTATCAGGGCCGTATTTGCCGGGTCGCGTATCAGGCGGTTATTCGCCACGCCGTACCACGGCAGCATCGCATTCAGCAGCTGCTGACCGTGATCTAGCCCAAAACGCTGGTACCACGGCGTACCGTCCTGGGCATGATGCTGTAGGCGGCCAGCATCATTTCGCAGGTCATACAGGGCCGTTAGTTGAGAATCGGACACGGAGGGATCTTTCACCAGATGGTGCGCTTTTCCGGCGACAGAAGAGATCTGCCCGTAATTCAGCGCAAAGGAAAGCAGCATGCCCGCGCCCCAGACACCGACCACCGTCATGATGGCCCATGCCAGCGTCTGCTCCCAGGCCATACCGACGCGACGACCACGCAGGCGGGTACAGTCATCCACCACGCCCTGCCAGGTGACCGGGAGCGCCAGGGCATGGCGCTGGGATTCAGCGCGGTATTTTTCCACATCAGCGGCGGCAACAGTGCCTTCGGGTGAATCAACAGCCTGGCTCCCCGGCAGACTAAACACCAGCCCCCGCAGCGGAATACGCGATTGCGAGCTATACAACCACGGCGTCAGCTGCTGAGCCCAGCGGGCAATACCGCCCTCTTTCAGATGCTGCCCCAAACGCAGCAGGAAGTCGTGGCTGTTATTTTCGACTATCTGGCTCACGCCCCGGGCGCGCAGTTCCGGTAGCAGCGTTTCGAGCTGGCGGATAATGTCATCAGCCTGCGAACGCAGCGGGAAACTTGCCCCCACGGCCTGCTCTGCACGCTTCGCCTGCGACCAGTCGCTATCGCACAGCTGCCACAGCCAGACCGGGGCAGAATAGCGCAGCAGCTCGCTGATTTTCTCCAGGCTGCGTAAATCGTTATCGCTAATCTGAGGTGTAAGGTTAAGCGACTGTGGCATGACGCGCACAATACCGTCCAGCGGGCGACCGCGACGCAGTTTACGCAGCGCGGTATATTTTTCAGAGTCCGGCTCCGCTGACAGGCTGCCACCGAAAATCAGAACCGTGCGGTTACCTTCCAGCCATTGCTGCTGTTGCAGGCCGGGCACCAGTTGTTCAATCGCGGCTTCATCGCCGGTGACCAGTAGCAGGCGGACTTTGCGACTCCAGAAAAGGCTGTAGCGGCGGCGTAAATACTTTTTCAGCTTCTGAACTGTCGTAAGTGCAGGGGAATCACTTTTTTTTGTTTTCTGAGCCGAAGAAGATTTATTCGTGGCCTGAGCCTTCACCCTCCGATAAGCTTTTTTACCAAAGAGGTAGGTTGTAATGAACAAAAGTAAAATAAAAAGGAGCAACCCCCCCGTCAGGATCAGGGCGCTAAAAAGCAAAACTGTCTGTAAAACAGAATCTGGGGTAATGCCAAACTGAGTCGGATCATTTTTGAGTATCAGGCAGGCGGCGATCCCCATAAATAAAAAAACAAACAAGATCAGCCACAACTGAAATGTCGTGTTCCTTAGTCCCTGTACTATACGTTCCACTTTTTTCTCCCGACACGAAACAACTGAACACAACAGTGCCCATAACTTTTGTGAATCTGATACTTTGCTACAGCAAACTGTTTTAAGAGACTTCCTGACCCGGTTGAATAACCATCCACCAGGGTAGCCCCTCCTCAGACACACTCATGATCAACTGAGGAAATGGCAATGAACCTGACTGACCGGCAGCAAGCGCAACAGCGAGCCAGGGGGAAGCAACGCCCGTCAATCCTGTTTTCAAATCAATATCGGTAACCTGTGCACTCGCTTCTGCGCGAGGAAAGTGCAGCTTATTTTCTGATAACAAAGACTGCGTTTTATTTTCAGTTCCCATACCAGAAAGCCACAGGGATTCAATATGTTCAACATCGGTTTTACCCCACGCTAAAGCCTGTCTGGCTGATGCGAGTAATGTCGCTGTGCTTTTTGATTGTTCAGGTCTGTGAAAGTGAACTGCGGTATTTATGCCTGGCTCTGTTTCATCTCCGGGGCGTAATAGCAACGCGACGGCAGCCTCACCATCGCCATCAGAGACAGTCGCCCGGAGGCAGATAGAGACGACAAGCAGTGAATCGATGCTCTCAGGATTGTCCAGCCAGTTATCAATATCTGACAGCCCAAAATGGGGTAATAACCGAATATCACTAGCAGGTAAAAGCGTAACCATCCGCTTTTGAAATTCTTCCAGCTCATCCTGAGGCAGATAAATACTTGGATCTATCTGTAAAACAACCTGAAGTGGTTTAATTGTTTTGTACCGGGATAATGCAGTTTTCAATATCGGATCGTTCAGAAGTTCCCGAAATCGATTATGAATACGTTCCGCTGTAGGTGAGTGGCTATCACTAAACCGGGCGATATAACTTACAGACTGTGTTTCTGAATCAATAACAGAAGGTAATTTTATCCCCTGTGGCAGCAGGAATTGTTCAGTAAGTGTCCCTGACGTCACGACATGGGGTAAACATACACTTGCAGCATCCACGACCAGAAAATATTGTCCTCGCTGAATTTCATTCGCGATATCTTGCTCACGCTCATTATCCCATCCATTTGCTGGCCATACGGTAGAGAGCCATGCCAGCCAGCGAACACCAAACAACACAACCCAAATTGCCAATGGTGCACTAATGAAGCAATGCCAGAAGATCGCTCCCTGGGCAGAGTGATTGGCAGGCCATAACCAGGACGTAAGAAAACCGCCCAGTCCCAGGAAAATAAGTAGTATGACCAGCCAGCGTTTTATTGATGGCTGGCGGGTTCTGCTGGCGACATCAGGTATCGCGGAAAGATCGACAGGCATTATTTACTCGTCGTCGCAGTATTCAGGGATGATATTAGCTTACATCCACAAGAGCACTCATAATCATGAAAGGCAACAGGAGTCCCTCTGTCTTTCATTGTAGAATGACCTTGTGAAATATATGATGGGCTATGCCCGTTAATAGGGCAACTAACAGGATCGTTTAGACGAGCAACACCGATACCTTTAAACTTCATTTTGGAAGAGCCAGACAGAACTTTTCCTCCTCCTGTTGTTTTATCGCCAATATGAATAACACCTTTCATATTTTACCTCCATATTTTGCATCCAGCTTTGCTTTAATTTTTTGGTTTGCGGATTTCAGTCGCTGGTTCTTCGCGTCATATGCTTCCCGAGTTTCATTTGCTAACACGGTACGCCAGCGATGTGGCGAATTATTTTCAGCGCCAATATTGATTGGGTCATTTGGTTCTACAGCACACGCATCAATAACGTCCTGCGACCACTGCGGGATCTTGCTGGTCTGCATGGCAATATAGCGGGCAATGCTTTCAATCAGCGCGAAAGGCAGATTCAGAACAAGCAGCAACCAGTCTCCACGTGAATCTATTTGCATCAGTCTCTGCAATCCTGCGACGTAACCTTCTTTTTGTTTTTCAACGGGAGGACAAAACAAAACGGTTTCAGCCAGCTCTTCAAGACAATCCTCTTCCATATAGCAGCGAATAAACTCCCAGTAGAGGGCCAACTCTTCCCTTGGCCCTACATAACCAAAGCTGAAAGTGTTCAGCACGGTTTCTTTATCTTCGGAAAGAAGATGTCCAACAATACAGTAACTAATTCTCTGTTTACTGGTTGTAAAGAAAATATCACCCCACGGAACTGTTATAACTTCACCACTAATCTGATAGATATGCACCTGCTGTTTCTTTCGGTTGAACCTTACGGGGTAATGTGTTTTTCGAAACCAGTCTTTCAATAGAAAACGCATGCAATAAAACACCACGCCTCCACAAAGAAAAAAAACGAAAAAAAGCGAAGGAAGATCACCACCATTAAAAATAGTTGTTTTTGCAATGGCAAGAAAGAAAATAATAAATAAAATGCAAAATGCCATCATAAATGATGCTATATACCCTTTTGTAGGATAAAACTTATCCACAATTTCCAGGTAAGATGAATTCATTCGTATAACTGTTTCCAAATCAAGTACAGTAGCCTCACCAGAAATTTTTCTTCTTTTACCCCGAACAAAACGACTTTGTTTTTCTTCTTTGGTCAGCGGTCTATTAATCTTAAACGGAATAAAAAGACCAATATCGTGTGAAATTGCCATTATGCTCTAACCTCTCCTTGTCCTTTCCAGCCAGACTCAGGAAACTACTTCGTATTTCGCATCCAGCTTTACTTTAATTTTTTGGTTTGCGGATTTCAGTCGTTGGTTTTTCGCGTCATACACTTCCCGTTTCTCATTTGCTAACACGGTACGCCAGCGATGCGGCGAATTGTTTTCAGCGCCAATATTAATCAGATCATTCGGTTCGACAGCACACGCATCAATAACGTCCTGCGACCACTGCGGGATCTTGCTGGTCTGCATCCCGATATAGCGTGCAATACTCTCTATCAGAGAAAGCGGAAGTAACAAAACGTTGGGGATCCATTCCAGCCGG